>SLRR01000175.1 GCA_007130865.1 Spirochaeta sp.
CCCGATTCTACCAGTCTGGCCGCGGAGTGTCCGTCGTGTTAGATTTAATATATGTCCGAACCACAGTACGACGAACGACAATTATACGAGCAGGCCGAGCCCGATGACCCCGACCCGCGGGACCAGACCGTGGAGATCGCCGCGGAGTACGACCACCGGTACGAGGCCGAGCACGCGCGAACCCTGCTCGAGGAGCAGGGCATTCGCGGGATCATCTGGTCCGACGACGGTGGCGGCATCTATCCGTCCGTGGGATACCTTGAGCGCTACCAGGTGCGGGTGCTCTCGGGCGATCTGGAACGCGCGCGGGATGCGCTCCGGGAGTTCGGGCTGAAGTGACGGCCGTACCGGGGGGAGTTCCGGGAGTTCGGGTCGCCGAAATTACGGCGCCCGACTCGTATCCTCCGGCTTCCTCGTATCGACCCGGATCACCCCGTCGCGTACGACCATGACGCGGTCCGGTGTCGTACGCAGGGCTTCCACGTAATCCCGGGCGTCCAGCATCAACAGGTTGGCGCGGCAACCGGTTTCCAGACCGTACCCTTCCAGGTTCATGATCCGGGCGGGGTTTGACGTTACCATCTCTACCATCGTCTTGAGCTGTTCCAGGCCCATCATGTGGCCGATGTGGGCGCCCATGTGGGCGACCTCGAGCATGTCCGCGTTGCCCAGCGGGTACCAGGGGTCCTCATTGCAGTCCTGGGCGCACGCAACGGTGAGACCGGCTCCGTGAAGGTCCCGGATCGGTGCCATGGCCCGGTGTTTGGGGTGATGGAAGTGACCGCCCAGGTGGATGTTGATCAGGGGATTGGTGATCACGCTCAGCTCCGCCCCTACCATCAACGGAATAAGCTTCCGGCTCACGTAGTAGGGATCCATGATCGCCATGGAGGTTACGTGCGACGCGTTGACGCGTCCCTGCATCCCCAGAAGCCGGGTCTGATACGCTAGAGTCTCCACGTGTCGCGAGTTGGGGTCGTCGCTTTCGTCGCAGTGCATGTCCACGAGCAGGTCCCGCTCGGCGGCTATTTTTACCAGCGTTTCTATACTGCGCGATCCCAGCTCCATCGTCTGTTCGAAGTGCGGAATTCCGCCCACCACGTCGACCCCCATGTCCAGGGCTTTGTTCAGCAGGTCCGCAACCTCCGGTGACCCGAAGTACCCGTCCTGGGGAAACGCCACCAACTGGATATCGATCGTATCGCTGAGATCATTCTTGAGTTGTACCAGCGCCTGCGCGCCGCGAAGCTGAGGATCGCATACGTCCACGTGGGAGCGAATCGCCTGGATTCCCATGGAGAATGCGTGCTCGCAGTACGCTTTTGCCCGGTCGTACACGTCCTCCACGGTGAGCGTGGTCTGCTTGTAGGTGAACCAGTTGTCGATACCTTCCTTCAGCGTACCCGAGGAGTTGGGTACGCGGGTCCACACGGAGTCGAGGTGAAAGTGACTGTCCACGAACGGCGGAAGAACCAGGCAGCCCCGGGCATCGACTACCGTCCGGGCTTCGTCCGGGAGGTTCCGGCGAATCTCGGTGATCATACCGTCGGTGATCGCGATATCCCGGGTATCGTCAGTGTTGACGCTGTCCAGCAGCGTAGCGTTTCGGATTAGCAGATCGTACATGATAGTCGGTACTGTAAACCGGGTCCGATCCCCCGTCAACGAAGAAAAAAACCTTGTGTGTCAGGAATTAATGGCATACTCTTGACACGAAACACGGCGACCGTTCGCAAACAGCAGCGAGCACCGGAGCGCCGGGCCGGCGGTCCGCCGGTGTGACAGTTCTACTACGCAGGAGGTATCATGGATACTGTGCAACCAACAAAGAAGGAGATTCGGGAAGACTTCCCCTTGATGGAAGTACCGATGGAATCGCGGAAGAGTCTCTGGTCTACGTCGGTGGTTCTTCTGGGATTCACGTTCTTCACCGCCACGATGTGGGGCGGAGGAAGCCTGGGCGTAGCGTTCTCTTTTGGAGAACTGATGTGGGTGATCGTGCTGGGAAATCTGCTGCTCGGCGCCTACGTAGCTATTCTCGGCCTGATCGCGTTCCGTACGGGGCTCAACTCGGTTCTGCTGGCGCGGTTCGGCTTTGGCGACAGCGGGAGTAAATGGCCCGACTTTGTCCTGGGCTTCACGCAGATCGGGTGGTACGCCTGGGGAACCGCCACGGTCTCGATCGTATTCGTGCGCCTCTTGAGTCTGCCGGAATGGCTGAACATACCGCTGATGATCTTCTTCGGGTTTGCGTTCTGTTGGACCGCCTACGTGGGGTACCGCGGTCTGGAACGGCTCTCGGTTGTCTCTGTACCGTTGATGATGATCCTGATTCTCTGGAGCTTCGGGATCGGTACGGGCGATGTAGGGGGGCTCGCGGGTCTTCTCGAGATCGAGCCGACCGAGACGATGACCCTGGGAGCGGCGATCACGATCGTGTTTGGAACGTTTGTCAGCGGCGGGACGCAGGCGACCAACTGGACCCGGTTTGCCAAGAGCGCAAAAATCGCCGTGTTTGCGAGTCTCATAGCGTTCTTTATCGGTAACGGCCTGATGGTCTTTGCCGGCGCCTACGGCGCGATCATCTACCAGCAGCCGGACATCGTGGACGTCCTGGCGATGCAGGGTCTGCTCCTGGCGGGTATCCTGATGCTTTTTTTCAACATCTGGACCACCCAGGATAATACCGTCTACAACTTCTCCGTTGCGGGATGTAACATGTTCCGTACGGAGAAACGGAAGCAACTCACGATCATCGGTGCCGCGATCGGTACGGTGCTCGCGATCCTGGGCTTCTACGACTGGCTCGTGCCGTGGCTGATCCTGCTGGGAACGTTCATACCCCCGATCGGCGGCGTGATCATGGCGGACTTCTTCTACAAGCACAAAGGGAAGTATCCCATCCTCGCGACGGTGAAGATGCGGGCATTCAACGTGTCCGGCATTCTCGGGTACGTGATCGGCGCGGCGGTGGCGTACTTCTCGCCCGGCGTTCCTCCGATCAACGGTATCATCGCCGCGGTTGTGGGTTACATCGTGGTGGACCTGGTCCTCAACGCGATCGGGATGACCCAGGACCACGAGGTGGCCGGGGCGGAGTAACCGACCGGTCACGGAGCCAAAGTCGCGACCGCGGCGTTACGAC
>SLRR01000223.1 GCA_007130865.1 Spirochaeta sp.
AGCCCTTCAGCGCCGATGGTACTGCCTTTTGGTGGGAGAGTAGGTCGTTGCCAGACGTTTTTTTATTTTTACTGACCGATGAGTGGTGACCCTCTCGGTAAAGAGAGTTGGTGACGTCTGGCAACGACATCGAGGGTCGTACCACAGCGAAGCGAGGAACGATCCCGTTACCGAGGCGCAGTGCGTACCGGAAGGACGAAGTCCTGAGGAACGCACGAAGGTTGCGAAGCGTCGAGGAGACGTTTATTATTTTTCCGACGGATGACCGGACTCACTCCAGGTACAGAGCGCTGGTGACTTCGGGAGGGATCCCACGCCGGGGGTGAACAAGCGGCGTTGATCGGTTATAATCGGGCGATCATGGCGACAGCAACACCGTCTTCGGAGAAGAGCGAGCGACAGCGGATATCCGAACTTCTTGAGTTCAACATTCTCGACTCTCCGGCTGAAGACAGCTACGACGATATCGTGGCCCTGGCGAAAACCCTCGCCGGGACACCCGCCGCGTATATAACGTTCATAGATACTAACCGTCTGTGGTTCAAAAGCATTCAGGGACTTCCCGGACCGGATCTGCCGCGGGAGAGTTCCTTCTGCCAGTTCGTGGTCGAGTCGGAGGAATACGTGCTCGTCGAGGATGCCTGGAATGATTCCCGCTTTCTTATCCAGCCTGACGGCACCGTTATTCGCCGGACCGAGGATAACGCGAACTGTACTGCTGCGCCCGAGGTAAGCCGGATCCGGTTCTATCTGGGCGTGCCTTTGCGGAGCACCACCGGAAACGTTCTGGGTACGCTCTGCGTCTCGGATTTTGAGCCACGGACAGTGGACGATGAAGTGGTGGGAGCGCTCAGGAGACTCGCCGGGCAGGTCACGGCGTTGCTGGAGCTGCGACGGGCGAACGCGGCGCTCGCGGCGGAGCGGGAGACGTTCAGTACACTTTTTGACGCGGCGCCGGTGCCGTTGCTACTCGTCTCGGAAGGTTTGATCCGTCGCGGGAACCACGCGTTTTCACGACTTGCCGGTCTTGGTGTTTACAGCGATTCCGATGAAGCGGTTGACGCTCCCGTCGACCGGTACGTGGAGGCGATTCCTGAACAACCTGGCGAGGTACTCGAATCGGTGCTTAGAAACGACCACGGCGAGGAATTCCCCGTGGACGTTTACCGAACGCATCTGACCTTGCATCGACGTTCGTTTGATCTCCTGGCGGTGAATGACATAACTGACCGGAAGGAGAAGGAAAGAATCCTTCGGGAGAAGAGAACGCGGGCGGAAAACGCGGCGCGCATCAAGGACACCTTTCTTTCGCTTGTTTCTCACGATCTCAAGTCACCGCTTTCCGGTATCTACGCGATGCTTGACTTGCTGGCGACCGCGGGGGATTCGTTTTCAGAAGATGACCGTAACGAGGCGATCCGGGATCTCCGAAGCACGGCGGCACTTCTCATGGAGATGATCAACCAGCTTCTCAATATCCACCGGCTCGAATCGGGAACGCTCAGGCTCGAGCGGCATGTAGTGGAGATAGAACCGATCGCTCAGGACGTTCTCCTGAGCCTCAATCGCCAAATCGCCGACAAGGATTTGAAAAGCGAGGTAGCGATCGACCCGGAGTTCCGATTGTCTATCGATGAGGCGCTTTTCCGGGAAGCGCTCTTCAACCTGGTCTCCAACGCAGTGAAGTTCTCTCCTCCCGGCGCAATGGTTCGGATCGAGGCCGATAACGGTGAAGCCGGTACAGTTGAGGCCGGTGCGGTGAGCGGATCAGGCGGCGAGGTGCGAGTAATCGACCAGGGTTCAGGCGTGCCCCCGGAAGATATCCCCGATCTCTTCCGGCAGGACGTCAAGACAAGTCGGATCGGCACCGCCGGCGAGGGAGGTACGGGACTTGGTCTTCCCCTGGTAAACGACATCATGCGTGCTCACGGAGGTGAGGTGCAGATCCGGTACACCGGAACCGATGGATCCTGTTTTGTTCTGAAACTGCCGGTTGCGTAGGAAACGACGCGCTATCGTCGATACGGGCGATCGTCCGTATCGCCGGGCGTGCTTGTTGACTCGTGGGCACGCGTAAATAACGAATAGTAAGAAAAAAGGAGCCTGCTCCCCCTGGGGAACAGGCTCTTGCTGTTTCACAACGGTTGTCCGGTGGGGCGGCCGTCCACTGCTACGGGCGCCCGTTGACCACCCGGTCGTTGACCTTACACGTCGGTAAGCTTTTTCAGATCTTCAAAGCGCCGTTTGTTATCCTTCTCCGCGAGCTTGTGAAGCCGCTCCGCCTCTTCCGGCTTGGAGAGCTCCAGGGCGCGGTAACGGATCTCGCCGCTGGTGAATACGCTGAAGTCCACGGTCTTTTCCGGGGTCTCCCAGACAAAGGGCGCCTTACCCACCAGTTCGTTGGCGGGGTTGTACCGATAGATCGGCCAGTAGCCGGACTCGGCGGCGTTCTTTGCCTGCTTGACGGAGTGCTTCATGTCGTACCCGTGGGCGATACAGGGACTGTAGGCGATGATGATCGAAGGACCATCGTAGGATTCCGCTTCCAGTACCGCCTGGAGCACCTGCTCCCGACTTTCCGACATGTTGACACTCGCCACGTAGACGTGGCCGTAGGTGGTCATCATGAGTCCCAGGTTCTTCTTGCCGGTCTTCTTGCCGTCCGCCGCAAACTTGGCAATAGCGCCACGCGGAGTGGACTTGGACGCCTGGCCGCCGGTATTGGAGTAGACTTCCGTGTCGACCACCAGGACGTTGACGTTCTTCTGCTGTGCCATCACGTGGTCCAGTCCACCATAGCCGATATCGTAGGCCCATCCGTCACCACCGAAGATCCATACCGACTTGTCCACGATGTAGTCACCGAGCTCGACGATCTTTGCGATGATCGGCTTGGTCTCGGTGGTGGCGTTCTTGAGCGCCGCCGGGAGTAGCGATCGCGTCTGTTCCGCTGCTTCCTTCGCTTCCCTGCTGGAGGACTTCCAGAGGTCGAGGTTCTTCTTCAGCGACGCTGTAAGTTCACCGGTAGTACCCTTCTCAAGGAGTGCTTCGATGTTGCTCTTGAGCTGCCTCCGGTTGGAGTCCACGGCGAGGCGCATGCCGAATCCGTACTCCGCGTTATCCTCGAAGAGGCTGTTCGCCCAGATCGGACCGTATCCTTTACTGTCGGAGGTGTACGGTACCGCCGGGAACGTTCCGCCGTAGATCGAGGAACATCCGGTAGCGTTGGCGATCATCATGCGGTCGCCGTAGAGCTGCGTGATCAGGCTGATGTAGGGAATCTCCCCGCATCCGAAGCAGCTACCGGGGTATTCGAAGTACGCGTCCTCAAACTGCACGTCCATGTTCTGCACCTGCTCGTTCTTGGATGCCCACTTGGTGGTTACCGGACCGGGGCGTCCGCCCATCTCGATGCGCTTGGTGCCGTTCGGGATCTGACCGTCCACCGCCATCTTGCTCACGGGGATCGTGTCGCCCTTCATCTTCCAGATCGTTTCCACGATCTCTTTGCCGAAGCCCTTCTCACCGTCGGGAACGAGTACCGTCTCCTCGGCCCACTTCTCGGCTTTCTTCGGAATCGGCACTTCCTTCACCGCGTCCGCGGACATGTCGATCGCCTTCCAGTTCATCTCGACGATTTCCTGTCCCTTGCTGGCGAACTGCTTCTCCACGTACTTCTTGACCAGTTCAATAGCTTTGTCCGGCTCGATCACGTTGGCGAGCTTGAAAAACGCCACCTGCATCACCGTGTTGATACGGTTGCCCAGGCCCGCTTCCTTGGCGATCTTGAACGCGTCCACGGCGTAGACTTTCACCTTCTTTTTCAGAATCGTCTCCTGCATCGACTTGGTGAACGTCTCAAACGTCTCCTCCGGCGGAGTCGTGGTGTTGATCAGGAACGTACCGCCCTCCGTGATTCCCTCGAGGATATCAAAGCGACCGATGTACTGCGGCCGGTGGAGTGCGACAAAATCGCTGTTCGTCAGAAGGTATTCCGACTGGATCTTTTCCTCGCCGAAGCGCAGGTGACTCACGGTGAATCCGCCGGACTTGTTGGAGTCGTAGCTGAAGTACGCCTGTACCAAGAGGTCCGTCTCGTCTCCGATGATCTTGATCGAGTTCTTGTTTGCGCTTACCGTTCCGTCGGAACCGTATCCCCAGAACTTGCACCGTACAATACCTTTTTGCTCGGTATCGATGTTATCGCCCACGGGAAGGCTCTTGTTCGTGACGTCATCGTTTATTCCGACGGTAAAGTCATGAGTGGCTTTACCCTTGGCGTGATCGAACACCGCTTTGACCATGGCCGGGGTGAATTCCTTACTGGAGAGACCGTACCGGCCGCCGATGATCTTTACGTCGCGACCCTGCATCGAGTGTACGACGTCAAGGTAGAGGGGCTCTCCGGGCGCACCCGGTTCCTTGGTGCGGTCAAGCACGGCGATCGTCTTCACCGATTCCGGGATCGCCTTGCGGAGATCCTCCGTGGACCAGGGGCGGTAGAGCCGGACCTTAACGAGGCCGACTTTCTCACCCTTGGAAACCAGGTAGTTGACGGTTTCTTCGATCGTTTCCACGCCGCTTCCCATCGCGACGATCACGCGTTCGGGGTTCTCGGCGCCGACGTACTGGAAGAGGTCATAGGTGCGACCGGTCTTCTTGGCAAACGCCTTCATGTACTTGCGTACGATCTCGGGGGTTGCCTCGTAGAACTTGTTTACCGTCTCACGACCCTGGAAGTATACGTCCGGGTTCTGCGCTCCAACTTTGATCGCCGGCTTCTCCGGTCGCATCGCGTAGGAACGGAACTCTTCCACGTACTTCATGTCCAGGAGATCCCGCAGCGTGTCGTATTCCAGTTCCTCGATCTTCATCACCGTGTGGCTCGTGCGGAACCCGTCAAAGAAGTGCACAAAGCCGATCCGTGATTCCAGCGCAGAGAGATGCGCGATCGCCGCCAGGTCTTGTGCTTCCTGGGCGTTGGAACTGGAGATAAGTCCAAATCCGGTCTGCCGCACGCCCATGACGTCGGAGTGGTCGCCGAAGATCGAAAGAGACTGCGCCGCGATCGATCGAGCGGAGACGTGAAACACGGTCGGGAGGAGCTCTCCGGAAATCTTGTACATGTTGGGGACCATCAGGAGCAGTCCCTGGCTTGCAGTGAAGGTGGTAGTCATGGCTCCGCCGGTGAGTGAACCGTGAACCGCGCCGGCCGCACCGGCCTCGCTCTGCATCTCGATTACGTCAAGAGTCTCTCCGAAGAGATTTTTCCGACCTTCCGCAGCCCAGGCATCGGCAAACTCGCCCATGTTTGAGCTTGGAGTGATCGGATAAATTGCCGCCACTTCACTGAACGCGTAGGCGATCCGGGCTGTGGCCTCGTTACCGTCGAGTGTGATGAATTTCTTTGGCATATCGCTTCCTTTATCTCGTTATTTCGGCCCGGATGTACCGGTATTTTCCGATAAGCGGGCCGCCTTGTCAGGAGAATTGATATCACTACTATAGCGTTGTTCCGCCATAAACGCAAGGGTGAAAGTGATCGCTGTCTTGTTTGTTGTTCCCGAAATCACGATAACACAGGGTTATGTGACTGGTGGCTCCGGAGGCGATGGTGCGGTATGCTTTAGTCCATGAACAACCGTCTGAGAGAACTGCTGAACGAACTGCGACCCGGTGACAACGCGCTGGTGAACCGGGTCGAGGAAATAGTCGAATCGCACCGGGCTCGCGTAACGGCGCACCGCCGGGAGTTCTCCGCCCCTGCAGAGGAAGAGTTTCCCGTGAACCACCGGGACGTGATTCTCCTGGCACGGGCCGATACATTCCTGGAGGAGCAGGAGCGTCCCCTGCAGTATCTCTACCGGTTTCTGGAAGAACTTTGCGATGACGTGTTTTCCGGTGTGCACTTTCCGGCGGCGGACGATGCGTTTGCCGGTGTGTACCTGTCGACGGACGATGAAGCGATCCGATTCCGGGAGGACATGGAAACCCTGGGAAGTGAATTCCTTCTCTCCCGGGCGTTCAACATACCCGGCGTTGACGGGGGCAAACTCCCGGAAGCATTGAACTCGATCCTCGAATCTCTCGCACTGGGTACCCAGTGTGTACTCCTTGAAGAACCCGGTGATTCCCGGCTTGTTCCACTGTTACGGGAGGTCCTGTTCGATCTCGATCCCGGCACCTTGCTCATGCCGGATCAAATGGAGTATACGGACGCCTTGCCGGTTCTGTTGAGGGAGCGTCTTGAGCAGGGTGATCCGAAGCCGATGCGGACCTGGTACGAATCCCAAGCGGAGTCTGTACCGATATTCACCGTAAGGACGGGAACGATCGGGACGCTGACCGATCCAAATCTACCTGCGCCGCAGCGAGCACGGACGTATCTATCCGGCCAGGCGGTACTCCTCGCCACGGCCTCCCTTCCCGGCGTGGATATACATAGTCTCGTCGCATCGGAGGCCCCGGGGGTGCTGCATTATGACGATCTCCGGAACGAACTTCGGGACCGCGACTCGTTGCGTTCGATCGTATTCGAAGGGTACCTGGATCTTCTCCGGGCACGTACCGGTGAGATTGCGTTTGACCCGAGAGGAGGACGATCTCTGGTGGAGAGTGACCCGCGCGTCCTGGCGCTGCGTCGCTGGAGCCCTGCCTCAGAAAGCAGCGCAGATGCCGGGAATGACCGCGCGGATGACAGCTCGGTGGTTCTCTGCCTGCATAATCTTTCGTCGGATCACGTCTCGTTCCGGGACCGGCGCGACCGTTATCCCTGGCCGGAGGAGGGGGTGGTTCGGGAGCTCATCTCGGAGGATCTGCTTTTTCCTACGGCTGAAGGGGAGCTGTTCTCCCTCGATTTACAACCCTGGGAGGTGATGTGGCTGCGCTTCACTTGACCAGCCGCGAGATCTTCTTGAACTCCGGGGTCCCACTTACCCGGGTCAGCTCAAAGAGCACCGATTCCACCGTAGTGAGCCGCGCTCCTTCCTGTTCGATCCGGCGCAGGGCGATCTCCCGATCCATGGCGTAACGGCTGGATACGGCGTCGGCGACGACCACCGGCGAATACCCCCGGTCGAGTAGGTCCATCGTCGTCTGCAGGACGCACACGTGGGATTCGATCCCCGCCACGAGCACGACACCGTCCCGGGGGTGCTGATCCAGCGTCTCGGAGAACGCTTTGTCGTCGCAGCAACTGAAGCTCGATTTAACGATCGGCTGTGGTCGAACCGGGAAGGCGGACAGTACCTCCGGGACAGTCGGACCCAACCCTTGGGGGTATTGCTCGGTCAGGGTGAGCGGAACGCCGAGAATGTTCAAGCCCTGGATGAGAGTCACGATCCGGTCGCGGGTCGCTTCCCAGCGATCGATATGAGGCAGAAGACGTTCCTGCACATCGATTATGACCGCTCTCGTATTGTCACGATTAATCCGCATATGTGTATTATGCATCAATGGACGAACTTGTTGAACTACCGGGTATGCTGTCGATGCCACTTACGGTAGGAGTCGTGGAGCTTCCGTTTTCAATAACGGAACTGGTGCTGGAGTTTGCCTTGCCCCTGGCCGCGATCGCTGTGTTGTTGTGGGTGGTCTCTCGCATAACCAAACGCGTTGTTCGCGCCTCCCGGTTGACCGAGGCGATGCAAGCGACCACGGCGCGCTGGGCACGGCGGATCTACCAGCTCTTGTGGTTGTTCAGCATCTTCCTCCTGGCTTCGCGTCTTCTCGGTGCGGAAATGGCGCGGTGGATAGTACTCGCCTTCCGTGCACTCAATCAGCCGTTTATCTCCTCCGGAGGAACGTCTATTTCCGTGATGACGTTGTTGCTGGTGGTGCCCGTGTTCTACGCTGCCGGATGGATCTCCCGCGTAACCAGGCAGTCACTGGAGCAGGGAATCACGCGTCACCTGAACCTCGATCCCGCGAGGGCGTTCTCCCTGCTCACGGTAACCCGGTTCAGCGTGATGGTACTCACCGTGGTTATCGGGCTGAGCATTATCGGTATCAACCTCTCATCACTGGCGGTGCTCTTCGGTGTGCTCGGTATCGGTCTCGGGTTTGGACTGCAGGACGTTGTAGCCAACAGTTTCGCCGGTCTTATCATCGTCCTGACGAGGCCGATCAAGGAGGGGGATCGGATCCTGGTAGGCAACATCGAAGGCACGGTGCAGCAGATCAAGTTCATCCACACGGTCGTGAACACCGTGGTAAACGAAACACTGATCATTCCCAACTCCGAGATCACCGGCAACGCGATGCACAACTACTCCTACGACGATATCTCGATCCTGCTGTGCAACACCGTCCAGGTAAGCTACAACAGTGACCTGGATCACGTGGGGGAGGTCCTGATGGAGGTGGGGCGCCGGAGTCCCTACGTTGTACCCGGTGAGGAACCACGGTATCGGGTAGTTTCCTTTGATGACTCGGGAATCACGGTCAGATTGTGTACGTGGATTCGTGACGCCCGGGAGCGCATTCCCGCTTCAAGCTGGAACAACCTGGAGATCTGGCGGGCGTTCCGGAAGAACGGGATCGAGATACCTTTCCCGCAGGTGGACTTGCACGTGCGGAGTGGTAACGTAGTCGCCGCAGACGGAACTTCCGCGTCTGCCGTACGCAACTCTCGTTTGTCGACCGAACAGACCGGAGCAACCGGGGCAACGACTACACCGCCGTCGGATGAATCGGCCCCGCCGGTTGATTGACTCAGGTCGTCCCGGATGTCCGTTCCAGGAGACGGTCGATGTTCTCGCTGTTCTTCTCGAGTACCGTCGCGAGTGTAATACTGTCGAGATAGGAGAGTATGTGATCCGAAATATCCTGCCAGACCAGGTGCACGATACAGTCTTCCATGCGATCGCACGGATCATCGCCGTCCGGCGGCGTACACGCCGTACAGGGGGTCAGGTCGAGCCCCTCGTCCACGGCAAGGAATATATCCTTTACGGTTATGCTCTCCGGGGTACGGTGGAAGATGAATCCACCTCCGGGACCACGCACGGAATCGATTACATCCGCTTTCTTAAGCTTGAAGAAAATCTGCTCGAGAAACTCCGGGGAGATATTTTCTTCCTTCGCGATCGTCTTTATCGGCTTCGGTTTGCCGTTGGACGTTGCCGCGAGATTAGCCAGAGCACGCAGGGCGTACCGGCCTTTTGTGGTTATCCGCATGGGCCCCTCCACTGTCTGCCAACAGTTGCATCCAAGTACATTTTACCGGGAGTATAATATGTGTAAGGAAATTGCTCAAGTTTGGAGTTGCGTTCCATGGGAATAAATGTCGTTGAATTGAAAAAATTAACCGGGGAAAATAACAGTAAACACACAGAATCAGACTGGATTAAACATATTGTGCCTTCGGAGGCGCGGTCCCTCGCGGAGGCGGCGGAACGCGAGCCGGAGAACGGAGTCTATCTTGTGGCACGGACGTGGCAGGCCGGGCGCGTGCTGGAACTGGACGCGCATTTCGAACGACTCGAACACTCCGCCCGAACGCTCGGCCGTACGGTGGTTCTGCCCCGAGGCCTCATCCGCGAAACGATCGCGCAACACCTGCCGTATCGGGATGGTGCGATCCGGGACGGCCGCTTCCGGGTTACCGCCGTCCTGGACGACCCTGTGCGAATTCTTGTTTCGATCGAGGAAGCGCATCCCGTTCCGGCGGAGCTGCTCCGGGTAGGCGCGGTCTGCGAGGTCCTCCGCGGGGCTGCCAGAACAAACGCGGAGGTGAAGAGCACCGCCTGGATGCACGAGCGGATCCATTTGCATGGTACGATTCCCGAGCCGTACGAGTATCTTTTGGCGGACGATCAAGGATTTATTCTGGAGGGGGCCACGTCGAACTTCTACGCGGTACTGAACGGTGCACTGATTACCGCCGACCGGGGCGTCCTCCGGGGAATCGCCCGGCGGATTGTCCTGCTCGTCGCCCCCGGGATCGTACCGATCGTCTTGCAGCCTGTCGCGTTCACGGATATCCCTCGACTGGAAGAGGCGTTCATTACCTCCGCCACGCGCGGTGTTATTCCGGTGCGTCGGATAGGCTCTCATGATCTCTCGGCTCCCGGACCCGTGACGCGCCGGATCGCCGCCGCCTACGACCAGTGGCTTGAAACTCACCTGGAACCCCTGGTTCCCTCGTTGAAGCACGAAGGGTCCTGAATTAAACTGTTCCGGATGAGTTGCTACACCTGCGACCTGGTGTCACGATTTGCGGAAGGCACCCGGTCTACGCTGCACGTCACGACGTTCTTTGGGTACCTCCTGCAGCTGCTTGAGTCGTTGCTTCGGGAATACGATGTAACGGTACAACGCGAGGCCGCGGGCTTGTCTTTCAACACCGACGCAGCACCGCAGATGATAGAGCGACTTTACCGTGAAGATCGTCTTTCCATTGACGAGAAGAACAACATCAACCTCCTGGTGTTGCATGAAGGAGAGACGCCGGACCTGCCGGTGATGCAGTTCATGCGCACCTTGCCGCAGTGGTACAAGCTGGTGTCCGCCGGTGATCTCGTGCAGGTTATCGAACACAAGCGCATCACGGTGAAGTTTCAGCCTATCGTCTCGTTGCGGGAACGTAGCGTCTACGGGTACGAGTGCCTGTCCCGGGGCCTCACCGCGGACGGCGACGTTATCCCTCCGGATAAGCTCTTTCCCCAGGCTAAATCGCTGGGGCTGCTTTTTAACCTGGACCGTATCGCCCGGGAAAACGCGATTCAAACCGCGGCGCGGCACGGTGTCACGGATCATATCTTCATCAACCTTCTTCCGGCGGCGATCTACGATCCCGAGTACTGCCTGCGCACCACCGTGGCGGTCGCGGAGGAGTCCGGGCTTGATTATCACCGTCTGGTATTCGAGATCGTCGAGTCGGAACGATTCGGTGACGTGGATCATCTCAAGACGATTCTCCGGCATTATCGGGCACGCGGTGTTAAGACCGCGCTGGACGACGTAGGCAGTGGATACTCCTCGCTCAATACGCTGTCGGAACTACAACCGGACATCATGAAGCTCGACATGGGGTTGATCCGGGATATCGCGAAGGATTCGATGAAGCAGTCGATCCTGACCGGTCTGGAACAGATCGCCCGGGACAATGGGATCCTGCTTCTCGCCGCGGGAGTGGAGACCGACGAGGAGTTGAACTTCCGGAAAGGTCGCGATATAGACCTGATGCAGGGATACCGATTCTCGCCGCCCCGGGATGAACCGGACTACGTATTTCCGGAGGAGTTATCCTGAACCGCGGGCAGATCAGCCTTTCCCAGGACTGCCGCAAACTCTGCGAGAATCATCGCTGTGGCACCCCATATTTTAACGCCTGCAACGTTGAACACCGGCGCCAGGACCCGGTGACCACGCACTGATAGCTCCTCGACGCGCCGCGGTGGCGGAAACTGACCAAGCGAGACCGGAATCACTCGTTTTACTTCATGACCGTCCGGGACGTACGCGAGCGGCTTGGCGTCATCGTTCACTGACCGGGTGTACCACGCAACCACGGGGGTCACGAGAAACCCGCTCACGTCGATGTGCAGCGGTGTAAGCGGACCGAGGACGCGACAACGGTCCGGCGGGATACCAATCTCCTCCCGCGCTTCCCGGAGTGCCGTATCTGCGATCGTGCGGTCACCGTGCTCCCGTCCCCCGCCGGGTAACGCGATCTGTCCGGAATGGGGGCCACCGTCGTCGGCGCGTTCGATCACGGGAAACGTTAATTCATTGTCCTGTTCGCCCGGGACCAGCAAAATGAGCACCGCTCCCCGGCGGCAACATTCGACCGGTATCGAGTCGTAACGAGCGGGACGACTGAGGGAGCGCATCGTGTTCTGGGCGACTGCTCCCGGCAGCGGGGCCTGCAATCGCTGTTGTAGTCGATTGGGAGTGAGGTGTGCGCCGCGCATTGTTCGAGCCTACGGCGATCGGTCACCATTGAGCAACACTTAAAGTATTAATTACCCTGTTGACCCAAGCGGGATAACTCTCGACGCAGTACTTACTTATAGGACCCGGTACCGGTTTTCAGCGGGATTCCCCCGCCGAACACCCCGCCGGGCCAGGTAATTACGGTCCCA
>SLRR01000293.1 GCA_007130865.1 Spirochaeta sp.
CACGACGCGGGGTACAGCACCTCCGTCGGCGACGAGGGCGGGTTTGCGCCCAACCTCAAGAGCAACGAGGAAGCGGTACAGGTGATCCTGCAGGCGATCGAGAAGGCGGGCTACGCCGCGGGTGAGGACATCATGATCGCCCTGGATCCGGCGGCGAGTGAGTTCTACGACGCGTCAAAGAAGAAGTACGTGTTCAAGAAGAGCGACGGACGCGAGCTTTCCAGCGCGGAAATGGCGGACTACTGGGCGGACTGGGCCGGGAAATACCCGATCATCTCGCTCGAGGACGGCATGGACGAAAACGACTGGGAAGGCTGGAAGATCCTCACCGAGAAGATCGGTAGTACGGTGCAGCTCGTGGGAGACGACCTCTTTGTGACAAACACGAAGCGTCTCTCCCAGGGGATCGAACAGGGCATCGCCAACAGCATTCTCATCAAGGTCAACCAGATCGGTACCCTGACGGAGACGTTCGAGGCGGTGGAGATGGCCAAGCGCGCCCGGTATACCGCGGTGGTGAGCCACCGCAGCGGTGAGACCGAGGACAGCTTTATCGCGGATCTCGCGGTAGCGCTGGAAGCGGGCCAGATCAAGACCGGTTCGCTCTCGCGGAGTGATCGACTGGCGAAGTACAACCAGTTGATTCGGATTGAGGAGTTGCTGGATCGGACCGCGGAGTATCCCGGCCGGAGCGCATTCTATAACCTTTGAAGTATTTAGAAGCCTGTTGATAAATGACTGATAAAATCATGTAGGACAGGCAGATATGTTTGCAAACAGCCCCGCTCACCGGCGGGGCTGTTTTATTTCCTTACAACGCAGCAATTAAAGCTGATCAGCATAGGATGAAATCAACAAGGTCCTAAAAACCTCTATCAGTATTCAGTGATAACGAGGCGCGCCGGCACAAACCCAGCCCGGAGCGTCCCCACCCAGATATTGTAAAGCCCGCTCTCGGGACGGCGGAACACTATCTGCGGGTCACCGCGGTCGGAACCGTCGTTAAAGTGCCAGTGCCCCGAGGGATCGTTGACAAGCAGAATCGTCGCGCCGGTACCCCGTTCGACCCGGATCGTCAGGGGGAAGGAACCCGCTTCGTACCAGAGGTCAAAGTCGGGAGCGTCCGCCACCTGGCCCCGGTACCCGCGGTTCGCCAGGTCTACCGCGCCGCCCGCGACGAGGTCCACTACGTAGGGATCCTCGGTAAACCCGGCAAAGAGCTCCACCTCTCCGTAGGCCGGCGCGAGCAACCAGTTCTGGGCACCCGCCGTGGGCGGCGCCAGCAGGAGGACGCCTAATGCGATCTGCAGGAGGAAGGGACGCGCTCCGCTCGTGGTCCTTGTAATGCTCGTGGTCCTTGCAATGCTTGTGGTGCTTGTGAAATCGCCGCCAACTGCAGTGGACCTGCTGTTGCTGTAACCGTTCATCCCGGGATCTCCGCTTTACTCTGTTTCACATCAGTATTCTACGACGAACGAGGAGTACGTGCCCATGGCAGGCACGCGACGAGCCTCGACGTGCGCTACCCTCGCATAACGAGGGCCTTCCTCGAGAAACTCCTTCATCTTCTGGAGCTGGTCCGGCGTACCCTCGGCGCGAACCAGCACGGAGCCGTCCGGTTCGTTGCGCACCCAGCCGGTTATGCCGTACAGGCTCGCGGCATGGCGCGTATAGTAACGGAACCCCACGCCCTGTACGCGGCCCCGGACCCGAAACTCCATCGCTTCCCGTGATGCCATAGGTTCGATTCCCGTTATTCCAACAACACGTTACGCCGCGCGCAGGAGTCTTTCAAGGTAATGCATGCCTCTACCACGATTATGCCTGCGCCATCCACGATCAAAGCGTGCATTCTTCACGACCACGCGTTCGCCTTGAATGATATTCCTGCACCGTCTACTACATCGCAGGAACGATCTGCGACCGCGCCTGTTGCCGCATTCAGGAAGAAGAGGCGCGTTCGGCGCGTAACCGAACGATCAACTCCTCCAGTTCGACGTAGTCAAAAGGCTTGTAGAGTATTTCGAAAGGAATGGGAAACTCCGGGCGGAGGAACCCGCTGGTTATGATCACGAGTTTTTCCGGGACGAACCGCTGTAGAAACCGCAGCCAGTAATCACCTCCGAGGATTTCCATACGGTAATCCGTGACGATCACGTCCACATGATCGTCCAGTAGATGTTTTATCGCCCCTACTCCGTCGGAAGCGACCAGAACTCTGTAGTTCTTCCGCTGAAGATAATCGCGGAGAGTAAGCCTGATCGCGTCCTCGTCCTCTACCAGGAGGATGGAGATCTGTTCGCTCATTGTAACTCCTATTCCAGATCAACCGCGAGCCCGGAAGGCTTCTCAGATCCGGATACTATTCCCGGCGTGTCGCTCGGACCTCCGCGAGTTCTTCGATAAGAGTCGGGAGCGTCTTGAAGTCCAGCGGCTTGCGCAGGAACACATCCGCTCCGGCGTCCATGATCCGGGCTTCACTCGTGTCGTCGCTCATTCCGGAAACCGCCATCACCAGGGGCCGGGAAAGATTCTCGTCGGCCTTTATCTGTTGACACAGTTTATACCCGTCGACGCCGGGAAGGTAAATATCAAGGATTACCAGGTCCGGCTTGAACTCGGAAATCGCTCGACCTGCGTCGTAACCGTCGTACGCCTGGTTGATCTTGAACGCGGGATACTGCTTGTCCAGAAACTGCTTGAGCATATCGTTGAACTCCTGGTCGTCGTCCACGATCAGCACGTTCTCTATCCGCGCCTGCTCCGCCAGTACCTGCCGCAGTTCGTCGGGAAGCCGCATCCCCTGCTTCTGCAGGAAGTTTGCCAGGACGTCGGCGTATACCCGGTACTGCCCGCCCGGCGTGGTATACGCTTCCAGGTGGCCCTTATCGATCCAGTTTATCGCAGTCTGGTTGACGACACCACAGATGTTGGCCACTTCATGTGCCGAGAATACGCGTTCCTTTTTACTCGTTCGTGCCATCGGTCTTGTCCTTTCCGGTAGCGTTTGGACCGTAGTATAATATAAAAAACTCAATAATGTCAACCAATGTTTTTCTTGATCTCCACGACATCGAATCCTCGTCGGTAGAGCTTTCGGAGAATCTGTTCCTCGCTTTGGCCGCGGAGTG
>SLRR01000057.1 GCA_007130865.1 Spirochaeta sp.
ATGGTATCGCGCTCGTACAACCAACTCAAGGAAATAGACCCCGCCCTGGCGGGAGAGTTTGCGTATCTCGATTTCCGTGGTGAGGAAGCACGCCGCGCCGCGCAGGTGGCGGAGATGGTTTCTCGTGTGGTGTGGGATGAGGAGTAGGGGGACAGGATGAGTATACCTAAGAGAACAGGACCCACGGGAAATTTGATCGCAACGGTCTTTATCATAGTGATACTTCTGGTTGTGAGCGGGTGTCCGGAGGCGGGATTGTTGGATCTGGCGGATGAGACCGGAGCCGATAGCGACGGTACTGATACCGACGGAACGGAAAACGGTAACGGTAGTGACCCCGGTAACGGAAACGACGACAATGACAATGGATACGATGCTTCGTCGGGGCATTTAGGTGAGACCCTGAGCCTACCAACTGGGACGGTATTCTGGGCACCACCGGACAACCCGTTTTTAACTAATGCATCGATCGAGTTTACTTCGTATCCTGGTGACGTCATTGGATCCGGCAATGTAGACACACACGGCGTTTTCTCGGGAATCACCATTGCGAGCATCGAACATGTTAATTTGTTTCTGTTGAGTGCGTTAGGCGACGATTATCAATGGATAGAGACGAATGACGAAGAGGCAAGGTACCTGATTCTTAACGAACTACGGGTGGACCCGGAGGGCGATACATTTAGCGGTCTAATACGATATGTAAAAAGCGATTTTTCGGTCATGGTGGATTGGGCTTACGTTGATCGGGATGTTCATACATTCGGCGATAACGAAGTGGATGGTGGAGAATATACATATGTTTATGATTTTGACTTCGTCTTGAAAGCAGGATGGAATAGATTAGTATTCACGATGAGCAAAGCGGAGACCACAGAAACCACCATCGGGCGTGTCGGAGCGGAACCGAGTAATATGATCTGGGTGTTTGACGAGTGGTAATGGCTCGCGTCACTTGTCAGCGCGACCGGAATCAGCGATGGTCCTTTCCGGTCTCGTCAAGCGTAATTAACGTTAACCTGTCGCATTCACGTCAGCGTCCGAGATCTGGCGATTCGCCAATCGGCGTTCTTTGTCCGGTTTGAAGCGCAATTCCCGGTATCCGATTTGCCGCAAGTGCGTTCTCCCGGCCCTCCACACCACCACCTACCCCGCCGCCCGCCGATTGATCTCTCCTTCCAGGTGCTCCAGGGCTTCCCGGTTCTCCGTTCGCAGGCCGGTCGATCCCGGGCGGTTTGTGACGACGCGCCCGGTGCCGGCGCGGCCTCCGGTGCCAACATGATTCCCTGTTGAGGAGTATTCCCCTGCCGGGCGCGCGGCGGCGGACCGGTCGACCTGGACCAGCAGGTCCCAGTGTATGAGCATTCTGCCCCGGGAGAGGGATAACCGTTGCGTCTTTGGTATGGTGTGGACCGAGCTGATCACCGTGATCTCCCAGGATCGTTCCTTGAGGCGGCCCCGGCGTCGGCCGCGTTTGCCCCGGAGTACTTCCGAGGTGAGGCGGTCCCGGTGGAGGATCGTCCGGACCGTTCGAGGGCGGCTCAAACTGCGCAGGATGATTCCGCCGATCAGGATAAACGGTACGAGTATGACGGCGCCGGAGAAGAGCGCCGAGATCGTTAACGCGGCGATGAGCCACCACTGCAGGTAGTGCGCCCGGGGGTCACCGAAGGTCTGGATGATCGCGTATTCGCCGCCGGGTCCGGTCAGAGTGTGTTCCACCGGTTTGTACGGGCGCAGGAGTCGTGGACCGATCGAACGCGTGTCGTCCGTCTCCTGTTGTTCTCTGATCCGGTCGTCCAGCTCCCGGATTTCGCTTGTGATGAGCTCCCCGGACGCCGCGTCCGTAACGAACGGTGTCGCCGATGCCCGGGAGTTCGTCGGTTCGGTGCCGGCGTCCGGTTCCGTTGTCTGCGTTGTCGTGGGTTCTGTTTCGGTCCCGCTGATCTTCAGCAACGGAAACTCCACGGTTGCGGAAAACCGGGGACGTACACCGGTGTTCCGCACCCGCACCTGCCAGGAGATCCGCCCGAGGTTCCGGCCCTGGTAGTATCCGGCGACGTTGTTGGTGACCGGCGCGTCGGAGGGAATCGGAAGCTCGATCGGCAGCACGGTCCGTCGGCCTTCGGGGGTCAGCTCGGAACGCAGGACGGCTTCTGTCTCGGTTCCCCAGAGAACGCGCCGTTGTTTGCCCGATCGCCGGGTGTTGAACGTCGATTGGTTCCTCGTTTCCACGCATTCCAGCACGACCGTGCACCGGTCACCTTTGCGGTCCACCGGCAGCTTTGTGACCAGCACTCCCTTCAGGGAGCCGCCGGGGGAGGGGCGGCTTCCGGTCAGGCGGAACGTGGCTGCTCCCCACTTGAGATACCTGGCCAGGTATCTGGCCCAGTTTCCCAGAAAAACGAGTCCCAACAGGGGGAACGCGTACGCTGTCACCAGGAGCGGGTTTCCCGCGACTTCCGCGGGAGGCGCCAGGACGAACGCCGCGGTCCAGGCGACGGCGTTAAAGAGAATCGGAAAAATCAGTCGTCCCAGGAGGTCGCGGCCTCCGCCTTCGGTCTGTTTGCCGAATCCGTTGTTACCACGCGAGTTGTGCATCCCGAGAATATACCCAGTTCCGAGGTGAATGTGAAAAAAGAACCGCCGATGACGCTCCGAACACGTCCCGGATTCGGCGTCAGCGACCGATCGTGAAAACCGTTCTCTCCACGGGGCTCACCGCGATTGTCGCAGCCACGTGCGCGCTTTGAGCTTTTTCAGGTCCCGGTAGTACGGCTTGGACAGGTCTGCCTCCGTGAAACGTCCGGAGTATACGCTGTGAATTTGGCCGGCGAGTACAGATCCGATCGCATGAATACTATCGTGTCGGTCCAGACCCTCGTTCATCAGTCGTTTCAACGTCTGCGTCACCTGGGGTACACCCTCCGCGAGCTGGTTTTCGACCACCACATGAATAAGGGCGTGCAGTCTGGGGTTGGGCAACGGAACGTCGGTCTCCTCGTGGTATTGTTCCACCAGTTCAAGCCGGGTGGCTTCGTCAAGCGAGTTCCATTGCGTCGCATCCGGGGATGCAAGCGGATCGTACTGTTCCATCACGAAGAAAGTCTCACATACC
>SLRR01000303.1 GCA_007130865.1 Spirochaeta sp.
CAGGAGTTCTCAATGTGGGATGTCGTTCCGACACCCCACATTGAGAACTCGCCGAAAACGTCTTGATTTTGCTTCTTTCCTACGTTGTGCCGGCGTATTCTAAAAGTGAAGGGACATAGTCCCTTCACTTTTAGAATACCTTGGCACGGGACGTCATGTGACCTCCCGCGACGGCCCGGTACGGCGGCGGGGCTATCCGTTGACCAGGGCCAGGAAACGGTCCCGATACCGTTCGATCCCGGGAAGCTCCAGGCGATCCACCGGCTGCACGTCCATCGTCACGGTATCCGCCAGGGCCTCGACCGGTGCTCCATCGAGCGCTGCCCGCGCGCAGAGCGCGGCACCAAAGCTGGTGGCTTCCTCCACGCTGGTGAGGGCGATCGGGTTATCCGGGAGCAGGGCGGAGAGGATCTTCAGGTAAGGACGGTTGTTGCGGAACCCCCCCTCGATGAACACCTCCGTTCCCGATCCGAGGCTGACCCGCTCCAGCGCGACCACCGTCTGGATCGCCACGGAGAGGTCCACCAGCGCCAGGGCTCGCTCGTAGTCGCTGAACGCCGGAGGCAGGGAAGCCTTGGACTTGATCTCCTCGAGAGTGTACGCCTGGTCCCGCTCGACCACCCGGGCGGGGGAGTCCGGAAACTGTCCGGTACCGCGCACGACCGAAGGCAGGACGAACGCGTCCGCCGCGGCGACGATCTCCTCCAGGAGCACCGTGTCCAACTCCGGATCGTCCGTTCGACCATGGATATCCGAGAGCAGCGTACGGTACGTCTCGTACTCCAGCCCTCCCATGAGGATTGAGGTTTTTACCGGTGTTCCCGCGTAGGAGAGGTTATAGAATACCATCTTGCCCACCTCGTCCGGCGTAAACGCCACCCGTTCAACCGGGTGCATCGCCACGCACCACGTGCCGGTGGAGTTGAGTACGAAGTCCTGTTTCCGGGTGATCAGGTAGGGCAGAAGGCTCGCGTTGGAGTCGTGAATACCGGCGGTGACAACCACGTCCTCACGCAGCCCGGTGCGTTCTGCCACTTCCCGGGTGATCGTGCCGATCGAGGTGACGGGTAGCACCGGCTGCTTCGGCAGAGCGTGCCGTATGCCCAGGGCATCCACCACGGAGGACCAGTCCCGGCGTTTGAAGTCCCAGAGATAACTGTGGCACCCCACGTAGGTGATATCCGCGGAGGCCACGCCGGTAAGGCGCCAGGAGAAGTACTGCGGGTAGAGCAGTATCGTGCTGATCCGGGCAAACCGGTCCGGGAAGCGCTCCTTCAGGAAGAAGAGCGCCTTCCCCACGTTGATCAGGGGCCGCACCTCCGCGGTAGCCGTCGTTACCTGCAGCGTGTCGCGCGGGCCCATCGCATCAAAGAAGCGTTTGTGCAGATCGTCGTCGACGGGTTGCGTGTAATCCACGGGCGGCACGACCGGAGCGCCGTCCTCACCGACGCAGACCACCGCGGCGCCGTGGGTCGTAACGGAGATCGCCCGGATATCGTAACGGGAGCTCAAGCCCGAGAGTTCTTCCAGGAACCACGATTCGATCGCCCCCAGGTCTTCCACCTGGAGACCTTCCTCCCGGATCGCGTCGATCCGACGCCGTCGGGTATCGACCATCTTCATCGATTCGTCGTAGATAACTACTTTCTTGTTCGTTTTGCCGATATCGAGAACTGCTGTTACCGCTGCCATAAGTCGCTCCTGTTTCAGGTTCCGTTGCTATATATAATACCGTCGGTTTATGCCTTCGATCCGGACGCGCGGCACCGGCCGGTGTCAGTCTTGGATCGGCGGCGCGTTTTTCAGGACGTACTCTTCCGCCTCGGCGTTCCAGAGCCCGTTATGGCGCGCCACGATTTCCGCCAGGTCCTTCGTGAAAGGGTCGCTCCGGCCCAGCTCCGCCATCTCGTCGATCGCGGTCAGCGGCATGTCCACGCCGGTATAGATCAGTTTCTTACCGCCGGGAATCCCGGGCAGATTGAGCGTCGTATCCACCACCGCGTTGAGTCCACCCACGTGCGTGATCATGATCGAGGGATTTACGCGCTTTTCTTCCATCAGTTGCAGGGAGATGCGCATATCCTCGGTGTTACCGCCGCTGGTGCCCACAAAGTGGTGTGCCGCGTAGTGCAGGTCGTAGAAGTTTATTTCCGCGCTGAAGGAGGGGTCCGTGGGGCCGGCGAAGAAGTTCATGCACCCGTCCCGGCCGAGCAGCCGGTCCGCCTGTTCCACCACTGGTCTTACCGGCGCCATCACCAGCACGTCGTCGAATCCCTGGTCATCGGTGCTCGTCGCGATGGCGCCGTTCTCCTGAGAGTCTCGCCCGGGGGCGGTAAACGCCAGCAGGTGCTGGACAGGGTCGTTCACGGCAGCGGTGTTCACGAAGCGCAGTTCGATCCCCTCCCGGGCGGCGTCCTCAACGGGAAAGAGCTCTTGCGCGCGGGCTAGCCGGGCATCGTCGATGTCCGTAACCACGAGCAGCCGCGGGCGGCGGTCTCCGTGAAGCGCCAGGTCTACTGCGCCCAGTCCCATCGGCCCCGCGCCCGCAAGAATCGCCATCGTGCCTCCCTCGAGGATCCCCATCCGGTGCTCGTATGTACCGGTGGGAACGTGGTAGGAAGCGCGGAACGCCCCGACGATGCAGGACATCGGTTCGCTCAGGCTCCCGAAGTATGACGCATCGCCGTGGTACGGCAGAAGGCAGTCCATCTCCATCACCTCGTTGGGGATCAGTACGTGTGTGGCGTCACCGCCGATGTACTGGTAGGAGTATCCCGGAGCGTCCAGGCTACCCTTGTAGTTGAGCGCGGGCTGGATAACGTAGCGTTGCCCTTCCTCGTACTTGTGCCGCCATGCCTTGCCCACTTTGAGCAGGGTGATCGAGAACTCGTGGCCGATCATCACGGGGTTCTCCGCCACGTTGTCCGGGACGCGCTTGTGGTCGGGGCCCTGGACCGCCGCCTTGTAGCTGCTCATGCAGATGCTGTCGGAGGTTACCGACCCCAGTATCTCCGTATCCTTCGGCTCCGGGAGATCGAACGTCTCCAGCCGGAGGTCCTTTTTCCCGTATAACCGTACTGCCGTCGTCTTCATTGCTTTCCTTGCTCCTTGTATTCTTGCATCCGCGCGATTACACGCGGGTAACATCCACTCCGCAGGCCGAGATTTCTCCGACCGCGTCCTCGTCCATACCGGTATCCGTGATAAGCCGGTCCACCTGGGAGAGTTCCATGTACCGGGTATAGCCTCGCCTGCCGTATTTCCCGGAATCCGCCAGAAGGACCACGGTATCGCAGTGCTCCGCCATCGTGCGGGTCACCTCAGCGGCGTCGACAAAGTTTGTCGTCAACCCGTACTCGCAGGAAAACCCGTCTGACCCGATGAACGAGTACTTAACGTGATACGTCTCAAGCTGCCGTACCGTGACCGGCCCGATCATCGATTCCGTGGCGGGGCGGAAGATTCCTCCCACCACCTCCAGGGTAACCATCGGATTTGCCCGGACGTAGGGCAGGATCAACGTAGAGTCGGTGACGATCTTGAGGTTTTTTCTACCCAGGAGGTACCGCGCCACCAGCGCGGTGGTAGTACCCGACTCGATCATGATCGAGTCGCCGTCTTCTACCAGCTCCGCCGCTGCCCGGGCGATCCGCCGCTTCACCTCCACGTCCTGCTGCTGCCGTGAGATGATTTCCGGGTGGAACGCGGGCAGCGCGCCGCCCCGCGTTCGTACCAGGTAGCCCTTCTCCGCGAGTGAGTCCAGGTCGCTCCGCGCGGTTACCACGGAAACGCGGAGACGCCCGGCGATCTCGTTGATCGTGAGCAGGGGATCATCCGCGAGCAGTCGTACTATCGTGCGTTCTCTGTCTTTTAAGTTGTCCAAAACTTTCTAAGTTCCTTGTTATCGGTTTTATTATACTTGTTTTTCTTACGAGTGCAAGGGTATAATCGGCATATGGCGACCAACAGCACCACAATTGAGGCTCTTGAAGAGTATAAACCGCACGCGGAAGACGGGGGCGCCACCGAGCGCCTGGCGCTACTTCGTGATCTTGCCGAAACGACCGACCTTCTTGCATCGCCCTTCGGGGCGGAAGTCAACAACCACGTGCATACCCGGTATTCCTTCAGCCCGTACTCACCCGCGGCGGTGGCGTACCACGCGCGCCGTGCGGGGCTTCGCGTGGTGGGATCCGTTGACCACGAGTCGATCGGCGCTGCGGGAGAAATGAAACGTGCCGCCGCGGTGGTCGGCATGGGAGCAACCGTGGGGTGCGAGATTCGGGTGAGTTTTGCCGGCACGGCCTTTGAGGACCGTCGCCTCAATAATCCTGATACCGTGGGCAACGCGTACATGGTGCTCCACGGGGTACCGGAACCCTCGATATCGGCGCTGGCGCGGCGTCTCGTCCCGATCAACGCAGCCCGGGAAACACGCAACCGCCGTCAGGTGGCAAAGCTCAACGCGATCATCCGGGACTCCCTTGGTGAAATCGACTATGACCGGGACGTGCGGCCGCTCTCCTGGGCGGCGCAGGGCGGGAGCGTGACCGAGCGGCATATTCTCTACGCACTTGCTCAAAGGGTGTACGACGTTCTGCAGAAACGGGTAGTGCACGGTCGGGGACGGAGGACCGAGGAGACCGGTCAGTTCCTGGAGGACGTCCTGGGTATCTCCACCGGCGGTGCCGTGCGGACCAGGATCGGCGACGAGGATAACCCTCACCGGCTCTATGACCTCCTGGGCGTATTCAAGGCGGAGTTTGTCCCCCGGTTCTTCATCCAGCCGGATGGAACAGAGTGTCCCCCGGTGACGGAGATCACCGCCTTCGGACGGGAGCTTGGTGCGATACCAGCCTACGCCTACCTTGGCGACGTCGGGGAGTCCCCCACGGGAGACAAGAAAGCGCAGCATTTTGAGGACGCCTACCTGGACGAACTCTTTGCAGCGCTGCCGGCACTGGGATACCGGGCGATCACGTACATGCCGCCGCGCAACACCCTCGAACAGCTCCAACGGGTGCAGGCACTCGCCGCCGAGCATGGACTCATGGAAATAAGTGGCGTCGACATCAACTCGAGCCGCCAGTCGTTCCACTGCCCCGAGGTGCTGCAGGAGGAGTTCCGCCATTTAACGGAGAGCACCTGGGCGCTGGTGGGACACGAGGTGGCTACGAGCGTGGATATCACCGCGGGACTCTTCTTACACAACGACCGCGGAGTACCGGGGGATTTGCAGGAACGTATTCGACGGTTTGCCGCGACGGGAAAACAAAGTGCCCCCTCCGGTGAGGGGGCATGAACTCCGGAGACTACTCCGGGATTTCCCAGTTAAAAAATCCGAAGTACGGCGCGGCAGCTTTTTCGTGGAACTCCCGCTGTTTTTCCTCCGGCCAGTCGTAGATGCCTTTACCGGTCTTCATCCCGAGTTCACCTTTCTCAAAGTGTTTGGTAATCAGATCCGGGGTGGTAGTGGCGCGGCTCAGATCAGGCAGCAGGTAGTCCTGAATGCTCTTCACCAGGTCGAGACCCGCTGCGTCCTGGTGTTGAAACAAGCCTACCACCGAGTATCGTGGCGCAAAGCTGTACATCAGCGCTTTGTCCACGTCTTCTGCGGCGGCTATCCCCTGATCCACCATGTATGCCGCTTCCCGTACGAGGGCGTGCTGCAGGCGGTTTGCCACAAACCCGGGGACGCTTTTGTTGGCGATGATCGGCTTGCGTCCACAGGACTCCAGAAACGCTTTTAACGTTTCCGCCGCTTTATCGGTGGTGTGGGCGCCCTTCACGATTTCCACGAACAGGATCAGATGCGGCGGATAAAACGGATGCGCCACCATGATCTTATCCTTGTGTTTTGTGAATCCCTTCGCCAGATCATCCGCCGATTTTGCCGATGTGGTTGATGCTACCGCTTTGAAGTTGGTGCAGTGTTTTTCGATCTCTTTATAGACACTGTGCTTCATCTCAAGATCTTCCGGGACGCACTCGATAATGATATCCGCGTCGGCGATGTCCGTGTAGTCCCTGGTGGTATGCAGGTATCCGGCACATCGGTCCCGCTGCGCTTCGGTTACGAGCTGTTTTTCTATCAGTACATCATAGAACTGTTGGTACTGCCGAATTCCTTTTTCCTCTTCTTCGGAATTTATCGCGTACATCGTCGTTTTGTATCCGTTTCCGGTGAACAGCGCCGCTTGACTCGATCCGATCATTCCGGTGCCGATTATCGCGACGTGGTTGATTCCATCTAACTTCATACCTAGTCTCTCCTTTTCGATTATCGATAATCTATAATGATACCCGTTGGTGGAGATCTGTCAATGGACCGGAACCACAAAATGAACCCGCCGCGGACCGCGCACTCACAGGCATGGCGTACTCGTACGCTTGTAATCCTTGCGATCCCCGAAAAACCGTTGTACGCTGGTAATTCAATCATAAATAACCGCAACGACGGAGAAGACGATGGATTCTACGGAGAAAGAGCGGGTTGTTGATCGCTTCCCCCGGAAGCCGGATCAGCTTCTCGCGGTGCTCATCGCGTTGCAGGATAACAATCCGCAGAACTACCTCAGTGAAGAAGACCTGGATCTCGCGGCGCGGCACGTAAATGTAACGAAAGCACGTGTGTACGGGGTGACCGGCTACTACTCGATGCTCAGCACAGTCCCCCGGGGACGGCACATCCTGAGGGTCTGCCGATCACCGGTGTGCCGCATGGTCGGAGGCGACGCGGTGGAGTCCGTCCTGGTGGAACAGTTGAAGGTGGACCCCGGAGGAACCACCGCGGATCGAGCCGTGACGCTGGAGCATACGGAATGTCTCGGTCGTTGCCACCAGGCGCCGATCATAATGATCGACGCGACGGTGCACGGTCCGGTGGACGGCAAGAAAGCGACCGAGCTGGCGGGTCGGTTACAACAGGGAGAGCGATCATGAACGCGGACGTACCGACGATCGCTCTGGCTCGGGCTGGACGGATCGACCCGGACCGCCTGGAGGAGTACCTGGAAGCGGGAGGTTTTCAGGCGTTCCGGCGCGCACTCACGATCGAGCCCCGGGAGGTTTTTCAGGAAGTGATCAACTCCGGCCTGCAGGGTCGCGGTGGTGCCGGTTTTCCCACGGGACTCAAGGAGAAGCTCACCGGCGAGGCGATTTGCGACGCCTGCGGCCCGAAGTATCTGGTGTGCAACGCCGACGAGGGAGAACCGGGTACGTTCAAGGACCGGGCGATCATGGAGCTGGATCCTCACCTGATGATCGAGGGGATGCTCATCTCCGGGTACGCGATCGGAGCGGTGAGGGGATATATCTATATCCGCGGAGAGTATACGCAATCGATCCGACGGGTTCGCCGAGCCGTGGAGAACTGTTACCGGGAAGGCTACCTGGGAGAGAATATTCTCGGCTCCGGATATTCCCTGGACCTGGAGATCCGGCTCGGAGCGGGGTCGTACCTCTGCGGAGAGGAGCTCACCCTCCTGGAGTCGCTGGAAGGCAAACGAGGATACCCCCGGATCAAGCCCCCCTTTCCCGCGGAGTACGGACTGTTCGGTGCTCCGACCCTGATCAACAACGTGGAGACGTTTACGCAGGTCCCCTACGTAATACTACACGGCGCCGCGGCTTACCGCGCGATCGGCACGGAGGGCTCGCCGGGAACGAAGATCTTTTCCGTCAGCGGCGACGTGGTCAAGCCGCGGTACGTGGAGCTTCCCATGGGAGTAACGCTCCGGGAACTGATCGACGATCACTGCGGCGGCATGCTCCGGGGAGTGCCCTTTCTGGCGGCGGTCCTCGGCGGGGCGGCGGGGACGTTTGTCGACGCGAGCTTTCTCGACACGCCTCTGAGCTTTGAAGCGCTCAAGGAACGGGGAGCCACTCTGGGCTCCGGCGCGGTAATCGTACTCGGGGAGGGGCGCCGGCTCACCTCGATACTGCGATCGATCCTGGAGTTCTTCCGGCACGAGTCCTGCGGCAAGTGCATCCCCTGCCGGATTGGTACGGATCGCCTGGTGGCGTTGATCGAGGAGGTTGAACGCGAGGCCGATGCAGCCGATACGACCCGATCCGGCGGTATCACCGGCACCGTCGGTGTACAATCTCCAGATAGCGACACGGCGGTGTCCGTCGGCACCTCCCGCCGCCGGCAACTCTTCCGGGAGATGCAGCGGGAAGCGGAGTACATGGCCGCCACTTCACTGTGCCCGCTGGGCAAGTCCCCGATTCTCCCGTTGCGCAGCGCGATCGAGCACTTTCTCGATAAAGGATTGTGAGGCTCCTATGCACGACACCGAGACAAGACGAACTACCACCGTTACTCTGACGATCGACGGTCGGACGATTACCGTTCCCGCCGGGACCAACCTGCTCGATGCCGCCGTGGACAACGGTTTCGAGATTCCCCACCTCTGTTACCACCGCAGGCTCTCTCCCACTGGGGCGTGTCGCTTATGCGTGGTGAAGATCGACGGTACGCCGGGTCTTACCACGGCGTGTACCGTGAACGCCGAGGAGGGAATGAGCCTCACCGCGTTTGACGGAGAGCTGGAGGAAGTGCGGCGTCACACCCTGGAATACCTCCTGGCGGAACAGAACGAGGAGTACGACGGTACGTACCGCGACGAGTTCCGCGAGCTGGTGATACGGTATGGTCTTGAGGATCCCGAATCACGACGCTACCCCAAGATCCGTACTGCTCTTCACCCCGCGTTGATCGACGACAGTTCACCGGTGCTTACCTATGATCCCTCCAAGTGCATCAGCTGTTTCCGTTGTATCAAGGGGTGCGGCGAGATCCAGGGGAAGCACGTGCTCTCCTTCTCGGATCGCGGTCTGGACGCGCGGATCGTCGCCGGTTACGGGCGGTGGAGCGAGTCCGAGTGCGACGGGTGCGGTGAGTGCGTACAGCTCTGTCCTACGGGATCACTCGTGGAAAAGCCGCATCGGGCGGAGATCAGGCTGAACCGCGTGGAGAAGCAGGTCAAAACAACCTGCCCCTACTGCGGGGTGGGCTGCCAGTTGAACCTCCACGTACAGGACGGTCGGATCCTCCGGGTGGACGGCGTGGAGGGCGTCAGCCCCAACGACGGGCGGCTCTGCGTGAAGGGTCGGTTCGGGTACGACTTCGTGCACAGCCCCGACCGCCTCACCACGCCGCTCATAAAGAGAAACGGCCGCTTCGTGGAAGCAACCTGGGAGGAAGCGCTCGACCTGATCGCCCGGAAGTTTACGGAGATCCGGGACGAACACGGCCCGGATGCGCTGGCTGGGTACTCCTCGGCCAAGTGCACAAACGAGGATACCTACCTCTTCCAGAAGTTCATGCGTGTCGTCCTGGGTACCAACAATATCGATTACTGCACCAGGCTCTGCCACGCCTCGACGGTAACCGCCATGATGAAGAGCCTCGGCGGCGGCGCCGGGACCAACTCGATCGAGGACTTTGCCCGTACGGACTGCCTCTTCGTAACGGGCAACAACATGATCGAGACGCATCCCGTAACCGCTACGTTCGTAAAACAGGGCGTTGCCAACGGAACGAAACTGATCGTGTGTGATCCCCGGTGGACTCCGTTGGTGCCCTACGCGGATATCTGGCTGCAGGCACGCACCGGCACGGACGTGGCGCTGCTGAACGGGATGATTCGCGTAATAATTGAGGAGAAACTGTTCAACCGGCGCTTTATCCGGGAGCGCCTTCACGGCGGAATGGACGCGTTTGAGCAACTCTCGGAGCTCGTCCGGTCCTATACCCCGGAAGTGGTGGAAGAGATCACCGGCGTTCCGGAAGAGAAGATGCGCGAAGCGGCCCGGATCTACGCCCGAGCGGAAACCGCGATGATCGCCACCGGCATGGGGATGAGTCAGCAGACGGTCGGGACAGACAACGTGTTCTCCCTTTTGAACATGATGCTGATCTGCGGCCATATCGGTAAACCCCGCTCCGGGATAGACCCGCCCCGGGGACAGAACAACGTACAGGGCGTGACCGACGTGGGGTGCTCGCCGATCGTGTACCCCGGGTACATCCCCGTCGGGGACGAGGACAACCGGCGGCGTCTGGCGGACCTCTGGAACGTCCCCTTTGAACGACTGCCGGCTGATCCGGGACTCTCCACGGTGGAGATCGCAAAAGCCGCCGCGGAAGGCAGGATACGGGGCTTGTACATCATGGGAGAGAACCCGATGCTCACCGACCCGGACACTACCCACACCGGCAAAGCGCTGGAAAACCTGGAATTCCTGGTGGTGCAGGACATCTTCCACACTGAGACCACGCCCTACGCGGATGTGATTCTGCCGGCGGCGAGCTTTGCCGAGAAGGAAGGTACCTTCGTTAACAGCGACCGCCGGACGCTGCGGGTGCGTCGAGCCGTGGAGTCTCCGGGGGAGGCACGGGAGGATTGGCGGATCATCGCGGACCTGGCGGAGCGGATGGGGTCGTCCATCGGCCGGTACGCCGACGCCTCCCGGATCTTCGAGGAGATCGCTGGGGCCGCGCCGATCTTCCGGGGAATCTCCTGGGATCGGATCGATCACGAGGGAATCCAGTGGCCCTGCCCGGAACCGGGTCACCCCGGGACGGCGACGCTCTTCGAGGACCGGTTCAACACGCCCGACGGCAAAGCGATCCTCTTCCCGGTGGATTACCGGGAGGAGACGGAACAGCCCAGCGACCGGTACCCTTTCATTCTCAACACAGGGAGAATCCTGTACCAGTACCACACCTCCACGATGTCCCGCCGGAACGAGGCGCTCAACGCGTACGCGGACGAGTCCTTTGCGTTGATCCATCCGGAGGACGCCCGGCTGATCGGCGTCGGCTCGGGGGACGAGATCCGGTTGTACAACGAACGCGGAGCGTTTGCGACGCGGGCCCGCCTCGACGAGGGGGTGCGTCGCGGTGAGGTGTTTGTACCGTTTCACTTCCGGGAGTCACCGGTGAACATGCTGACCCGGGCGGACGAACTCGATCCCTACTCAAAGATCGCGGCGTTCAAGCTATCGGCGTGCGCGATCGAGAGAGTCGAGGGATAACAGAGATACCGACGTCGTGCGGCGTCATCGTCACGGAATATCGCCGCCGCGAGGACAGCAAGATCCGTCACAACGCGGATCGGCGCTCAGGACAGCATCACCTGGCCGCCCGTGACGGGGACGGCCTGGCCCGTCTCGTACTCCTGACTCACCACGTACGCCAGCGCACGCACCACATCCCGACCGGTGCATCCGCGTCCCAGCGGTACCTTTGCCTCGTAGAATCGGCGTACGTCGTCGATCGTCCGCGCTCCCGGAACCTTGCCGGCTCGCAGATACTGAACAAAAAGTCCGTTTTCCGGGTCGCTCCAGAGTGGCCCGTCCAGGTAGTTGCCGGGACAGATCGCGTTTACTTTGGTGCCCTGTTCGACCAGCTCCAGGGCAAAACTCTGCACGAGGCCAATCCCGCCGAACTTGCTCCCCGCGTAGGCTCCATTCCTGTTGCTTCCTTCAAGGCCGCTCTTGGAGTTGATCTCCACGATATCCGTGAGGTAGGTCGCCGCGCCTACGTCTGCGCCAGTGCCGGCGGCCGTGCTCGCGCTCCGGGCGCCGGCGTTCTGCAGTTCCATCACCGGGGCGCTGTGCTTGGTCATGAGAAAGAACCCCACGTAATTCACATCCGTGACAAACCGAAAGTCCTTGAGCGACAGCTCTTTCACGCTGCCCGCTTTGAGGACCCCGGCGTTGCTCACTACCAGGTCTACCCCGCCGTACCGGGCGGTGACGGAGTCCAGGAGCTGCGCCACGCTCTCCTCGTCGGTGACATTCACTGCAAACGCATCGTGCGGGGTTCCGAGCTCCGCCGCCCGGGTACGGACGCCCTCGAGGTTGATATCCGCCAGGGCCACCACTGCTCCCAGCGCGGCCAGTCCACGGGCGATCTCCCACCCGAATCCCTGGGCGGCTCCGGTCACGAGGGCAACACGCCCGGTGAGTGATTCCGCCAGGTCCGTTGGCGTCAGATCTCCCGGTTGCGG
>SLRR01000144.1 GCA_007130865.1 Spirochaeta sp.
CCTGGGAGCCGTCCTCGGTGGTTGATACGATCGGCGCCGGGGACGTGTTCAACGCCGGGGTGATCGAGGTGATGCTCCGCCGGGAAGATCCCTTAGCCGCGCTCGCTCACGCCACTCACCTGGCGGGAATGAAGTGCGGCCAAGTCGGGTTTGAGGGACTGGACGAGACGGAAACCCCGACGTTCATGTAGAGACGGGGCGCCGGCGGGCCGGCCGGTGCCTGCCAACCGGCCGTTGCCTGCCAACCGCGCTGACAGAAGACCGGGCGAGCCCCGCTTCAACCGATCGGCTCAAACCGCGCGGTGAAGTGCCGCAGGAAGCGGGGCTGCTCCACGATCCGATACCCCGGCAGCGCATCCTTGCGACGGTACAGGTTCTCGATACATTCGATCACGTAATCCACGTGACTCTGCGTGTAGACCCGACGCGGGACGGCGAGTCTCACCAGGTCCAGCGCCGCCGGTTCCTCCGTGCCGTCCGGGCGTCGGCCGAACATCACGGTACCGATCTCGCACGCTCGGATACCGCCCTCCTCGTAGAGGCCTACCGCCAGGGACTGCCCGGGGTACTGCAACGGGGGGATGTGCGGGAGCAACGACCTCGCGTCGATGTACACCGCGTGCCCTCCCACGGGTTTTACGATCGGTACCCCCATGTTCGTAAGCGCTTTGCCCAGGTACTGCATCGACGCGATCCGGTACCGCAGGTAATCCTCCTCCACGATCTCCCGTAGTCCCACCGCGATCGCGTCCAGGTCACGCCCGGCGAGTCCACCATAGGTGGGAAACCCTTCCGTGAGTATCAGCATGTTTCGCGCCTGCTCCGCCCAGGTATCGTCGTTGAGGGCGAGCCATCCGCCGATGTTCACAAGGGCGTCCTTCTTGGCGCTCATCGTCATCCCGTCGGCGTAGGAGAAAAGTTCCTGCACGATCTCCTTGACCGACTTCTCCGCGTATCCCTTTTCCCGGGTCTTTATGAAGTACGCGTTCTCCGCAAACCGGCACGCGTCAAAGAAAAGCGGCACCGCGTGTCGGTCACACACGGTGCGTACAGCGCGGATGTTTTCCATGGAAACCGGCTGTCCGCCGCCGGTGTTGTTCGTGATCGTCAGCATCACAATCGGGATCCGATCCCGCTCGCTTTTCAGGAGCTGGTCCAGAGCGTCGGTGTCCATATTCCCCTTGAAGGGGTGTTCGTTGGCGGGATCCTTCCCCTCGGGGATGACCAGGTCCACCGCTTCCGCCCCGGACATCTCTACGTTTGCCCGGGTCGTGTCGAAGTGGGTATTGCTGGGGACTTTCATCCCCTGCCCGGCAGCGATCGTGAAGAGAATCTTCTCCGCCGCTCTGCCCTGGTGCGTGGGAATCACGTGCTTGAACGGCATCAGTTCCCGCACGGCGCTCTCGAAACGGTAGTACGAGGGCGACCCGGCGTAGCTTTCGTCCCCGCTCATAATCCCGGACCACTGGGCCGCGCTCATCGCGGACGTTCCGGAATCGGTGAGCAGGTCGATCATCACGTCGTCGGAATGCAGGCTGAACAGGTTGTACCCCGCTCGCCGTACCAGTTCCCGTCGCTCCTCCACGGTGGTTATACGGATCGGTTCCACCGACTTAATCCGAAAGGGTTCGATTATTGTTTTCATAGTACGTGCACTATATCACCTCCGGCGCACGAACCGGTAAGAAAATTCGCCGCGCCGTATCGGGTCGGGCCGGGCGGGCCGGTGTTCCGGGCGGGCTCCACCGTACCGGGCCGGGCCGGGCCAGTGTTGCGGACTCCGCGAACACGCAGACTACCGCCGGTCTAATCCCGCGGGACAAGTCCGATTCCGTGAAAATCGCTGAACGAAAAGTCTTCCTCCGGATGGATGATTTTCTTGACCGTACGGCTCGTCACGTCGATCACCGCCACCCCAGGCGTCTCTCCCCGTACCGCGTGGGGTCCGCTCAAAGGCTCGGGACCGCGCAACGTCACAAAGGCAAAACGTCCCTCCGGTGAAATCACCAGGATGTCGGGAGACTGACCCACGAACGGCACGTACTCGATCACCTCCTTCGTTTGAGGATCGATCACGATCGCATCGCTGGTGGCGCGGTTTACCATCCAGAGTTCTCCACCGTCCGGGGTAAGCGCGACGCCGTGAGCATCCAGCCCCCTGCTGCTCCGTGCTTCCGTAACGGGCTCGTGCGTATCGGTATCGAAGGCGTACCGCACACCGGTATCGAGGGATCCTCCGTTGACAAACATCCTGCTGCCGTCGGGAGAAAGGATCGTTCCGCAGTTGACCGCGATTTCGTCGGGTGGATACGCACGGACGATCTCAAAGCTCTCCGTATCGAGAATGACCAGCCCGCCGTCGGCCAGTCCCGGTCCCAGCGTAACGTACGCGTACCGTCCATCCCTGGTGTAGTCGTGGCAGATAGGTTGTGCACGCAGCTCACCGTCCGCGTTAGTGAATCGATCAAGCTGGTCCTGCACGGCGGGAGCCTCCGACACGACGATCGTCCGCCCGATTTCAAACGTCTCCGCATCCAGATCAAGAAGAAGCTCCCGAACCGTCCCGTCGGCGATCACGTCAACGTGAACGACCTCGTCTCCCGGTGCGACCGCCGCCATGTGCGAACCGGGGCCGGTCTCGATCACCTCGATGATTTCCCGGTCCTCCACACGGATCACCGCGACGTTACCGGATACCGTGTTCGCGACGAAGGCATAACGATAATCCGATGTAAAATCGATCATATGCGGCCGTACCACCCGTTCATCGAACTCGATCCGGTCGATAACTTCGAACGAAACGTCGTGGTTGCCCCCGCCACGATCACGGTCATCGGCGTCATAGTGAGGCGCGATGATATGAATTGTGTTTGTCGCCTGGTCCATCGCCCAGATCTCGTAATCCGGACTGTTCTCCGTCGCCCCCACCCGAACGACTATTTACTGCTGCCAAAATTGTTGATGAGGATTCAGGAGCAGACACCACCGGGTTCCCGCGGTGAATCCTAGCCTCACGCGGTCAGGTGAACGGGGAACCACGCCTCCTTCGGCTGTCCTTTGGTCCGTACCTCACCGCTCTTCAAGTCCACAATTGGCGGATTCTCATACGCCC
>SLRR01000033.1 GCA_007130865.1 Spirochaeta sp.
ATGCAGCTCACGATTCTCGGTCTTGCGGCCAATTTTGACCTGAAAGATATGCCCCTGACCGTGGTCGACCGGGACCGGAGCGCGGAAAGCCGGGCCCTGGCGGACCGATTTTTTCTCGGCGATGAGTTTGTTCGAGTACCGCCTCCGGTTCACGAGCGTGACCTGGAGCGGATGATCGACCGCGGGAAGACCTCCGCTGCGGTAGTGATCCCGGATACCTTTTCCGCGGATCTCATTCGTGGAGTGGGGCCGACAGTGCAGTTTGTGGTTGACGGGTCCGAGGCGACGGTAGCCGGCCCTGCCGCGCGTGCCGTGACGCGGATCGTCGCGGATTACGTGGAGGATTATCTCGCGCCGCCGCGGTCCGGACGGGTTGCCGCGGATGTCCGCGTTCTCTACAACCCCGCGCTGGAGAGCCGTAACTTCTTCGTTCCCGGGATCCTGGCGCTCGTGCTGATGGTAATCACGATGCTCCTGACCTCGATCGCGATTGTGAAGGAAAAGGAGAACGGAACACTGGAGCAGCTCCTGGTCTCGCCTCTGCGGCCGCGCGAGATTATTCTGGGTAAGTTGCTCCCCTTTGCGGGGGTGGGATTTCTGGACATGCTGCTGGTGCTTGGCGTGGCGGTGTTCGGGTTCCGCGTGGTGCCCGCGGGGAGCTTGCCTCTTCTGCTGGCGCTCTCGCTTCTCTTCATTCTGACCACGCTGGGGCTTGGACTGTTTATCTCGACTGTGTCCGCCACGCAGCAGCAGGCGATGATGACCGCCATGTTCTTCGTGATGATGCCGATGATGTTCCTTTCGGGGTTCGTTTTCCCGATCGAGAATATGCCGGTGGTGGTGCAGTGGCTCACATACCTGCTGCCGCTACGGTACTACTTCACGATTATCCGTGGGGTGTTTCTGCGAGGAGTCGGCATGGAAGTCCTTTGGCCGCAGGCGCTGGGGCTGTTAATCTTCGGTGTTACCGTTCTCGCGGTCAGCGTGATGCGGTTTCACAAGCGACTCGATTGAGACTGCGTGCTCACGCTCTGAGCAGCTTGCGCGTATAGAATGAGACCCAGAGATTGGACGATCCCAGGAGGTTGCTCCAGAACACGATCCGCTTGATCTCGCTGCGGGCGATCTTGACCCCATCGGAGAAGACCCGGGGATTTCCCCGGCTCAATGAAACGGTACGCGCCGCGAAGAGGAGTGGCCAGATACACGCCAGGCGGACCTTGCGGAGTCTCCGCGGGACGCGTCGCACGTACTCGATCGCCGAATCCAGGTGGCGCTCCGCTTTCTGAACAAGCAACTCCAGCACCGCCAGGGCGTCGTCCCGGCGCGACGGGTCGAGCAGTTCCTCCGGGGTGAGTCCCGCCCGGCGGAGGTAACTCCGCGGAATGTAAACCCATCCCCGCTCGTAATCGTCGCGGACTCCCCGGATAACGTTCACGGTTTGCAGGGCGAGTCCGGTCTCCCGGGCCAGCGGCATCAGCTCTCCCAGGCGTTGCTGCAGAGCCGGTGAGTAATACGCGAAGACCTCCGTGGAAAGGTAGCCCACGCGACCGGCAACCTCGTGCATGTAGTCGTCCATGTCCGCCTCGGTGGCGATATCGGGCCCACGCCGGACCCAACGCTCCATTCCCGCCGTGGATTCGCGGACGTGTCGGAGGATAGCGTCTCCCAGGTCATCCGGCAGGTCGCTCACCCGGGAGAGGAGTTCGTCTGCGGCAACTGCGGCGTAGCGGTCCACCTCTTCGGATCCTTCGTCACGGTCGCGGTCGCTGTTGCCGTCGCGGTGACCGCTGCCGTCGTCGCCGCCGTCGCCGCCGTCGATTCCGGCACTGTCGATCGTACGGACGAACTCCCGCGCCGACGCCTCACCGTCTAACACCCGGGCCCAGAGGTGGAGCAGTCGGGCTTTACGATCCTGCGGGATCGTCTCACTGTCTTCAAGGTAATCCGATACGCGCAGCATGAGATACGCCAGGGCGAGCGCCTCGTCCATTTCCCGTGGCAGGATACGGATCGAGAGGTAGAACGTACGACTCGTCTTCTTGAGGAGCTCCCAGATGTCGACAGGGGATGACCGCCGTTTTGTTGTTTCCATTTTGTCGTTTCCGAGAGGTATTGTACCAGCAATGATTAATGAGTAATAGAGTCCAGGTATTCCCAAAGAGAAGGGACGATGTCCCTTCTCTTTGGGAATACGCCACCACACCGTAGGAAAAAAGCAAAATCAAGACGTTTTCGGCGAGTTCTAAATGGGGGGTGTCGGAGCGACATCCCCCATTTAGAACTCCTGAATAGAGTCGGTTTGCTCCCGGCGCTGAGGTGCTGCGGTGCTGAAGAGCCGTATTACGGCGGGGACGTGTTACCGGGGGGCCGCGCCGCGAAACACGGCGCGTGAGAACCCGTACCGGTTAAGATCGATCCGATCCTTCGCATCGAATACCACGCCCTCTGATTCCAGTAGCGAACGTTGCAGCTCGTATCCATCTCCGGGCGGCAGTGAGATCGTGCCGTGACGGTTGACTATCCGGTGCCACGGGAGGGAGCGTCCCCTACTCCAGACGTTCAATACCCGAACTACCTGACGTGCAGCGCGGGGATTACCGGCCACCGCCGCGATTTCACCGTAGGTCGCCACGGTTCCCGGCGGGACAGCCGCCACGGCGGCGGCGATTCGTTCCGACAGCGATCTCGACTCTCCCTGGTCCACGGTGAAAGTGTACCGGACAGGATCGACACGGCCAAGTGGAGGGGCGTGCCGGCCAACGGGTCCGGTTTCCGTCGTTGTCGGTCCCGGTGTATAACAGAAACCAATGAACGTGACCCGCTTGTCCGACCGTGCGACGATCGAGGCGATGCTACGTACCAACGTCTATCTCCACCTGTACAGTCTGGGGGACCTGGACGAGTTTTACTGGCCGCAGACGAGGTGGTATTCGTTCCCGGAAGCGTCCGTGAACGATCCGGTGGTGCTCGTCTACCAGGGGCCCGGGATTCCCACGGTACTGGCACTGTCTGATGATCCTGCGGCTATGCGGGAGCTGGTGGCGGCGCTCGCCGAGCACCTGCCGCGACGGTTCTACGCACACGTCACACCCGGCG
>SLRR01000018.1 GCA_007130865.1 Spirochaeta sp.
TGCAGTTTTGCCCGGGCGCGGCCGTAAACGGTCCGGTGGAGGAGGGCCTGCAGAGACTGACCGAACCGGACTACTTCGCCGCGGCGCATCCAGAGCTCGTCCAGGGCGAGGACCGTCAGGGCGAGCATGAGCGGCAGCAGGTAGTAAATTATACGATACACCAGGAGCGCCGAGATCAGCTCCGCGTGGGAGATCCTCGTTCCGAGGGTGAGCAGCATCGTTCCCTCAAATATTCCGAGACCGCCGGGAACGTTACTTACCAGTCCCAGGAGCTGCGCGGAGACAAACGCGCCCATGACGAGCATGAACGGGAGTGACCCGTCGGAGAGCAGGACGTACACGATCGTGGCTCCGACGATCCAGTCGGCGGCGGACACCACCAAGTGACTGATCGCCAGGCGCGGTGAAGGAAGGGTCATCCTGAATCCACCTACCTGGATCGGAGAACTGCGCAAGGCGCAAAACATGACATACCCCGGGGCAAAGAGCAGCAGCACGATCCCGACCGCTCGAAGCGGAACCTGCATCACGCCGCCGATCTGGTCCAGCGGGAGAAACACCAGGCCCCAGCCGGCGATCACCACCATACCCAGGACAAACGCGGAGGAGTAAAAGACCACCAACCGCGCGAAATCTCCCGTGGTGATACCCCAGCGCGTGTAAAAACGGTATCGCACGGTCGTTCCGGATAGCACCGGCACTCCCACGCTGTTACTGATCGCGTACCCGAGCCAGGATGCCGCGATCACCCGCCACCGCACCAGTTCTTTCCGGAGATGCAGGAACGCGAGTTGTTCGTATCCCGTCAGAATCAGGTAGTGCAATGTCGTAAATAATACCGCCAGGGCGATCCGATTCCGGGTGAGGGTGGTGAGGGCATCGCGTACTTCCGCAAACGAAACTGTCGCGAGCTCCCGGCGCAGTACAGTCAACGCCGCGATAAAGATGAGGATGCCGAGAATCGGGGAGATCCACCGTCCCGGCGAACGACGCGTCGATGTTACCAGTCGGTTGTCCACCGATTAATAGAATACCACATTGACGCAGTTCCGGACTATAGCGGGTATGCGTTTTACGCGATTGTTTCATTACGGTTTTGTAATGATTCGGCAACCATGGTGTAATCTTTCCATCCGAAAATGCTTCCCAGGATTGGAGGAGCGCGATGATTGAACAGCAGGAACGAATCCGCATAACCGCCGGAGAGTCGGACGTACTGGTTGCATTGGAAGGTGGGTTGACCGAACTGGTATTCGGTGCGGAACTTCCGATGGGCGGTCTGGCCGACCTGAGACGGTCGGATGTTCCCGAGGAGTTCGTGATTACCTTTGAGTTTGACCGGTCCCATTCTTCCGGCACGCACCGTACGGTGCTGCGTCGGCTCGACGTGCACGTTCGAAACGTCTCGATCCGGCTTCGCGAGGACGGATACGTGATCGACGCGGATCTTTCCGGCTGGGTTGGATATACCGATGCTTGCGCCGACGCACTACCGAGGCAGCGCGACGCGTCGGGTCAGTGATTCCGTGGGAGATCCCGGGTGTATACGCGGTGGGTTTTGGCGACTTCGGCACCCAGGGTTCTCAGGTCGGACAGCATCAGATCGGTGTGTTCGTTAACCTGCACGATCTCGGCGATCCGGACGTTCGCTTCCGGTGAGTTTCCGGCGGTCCGGGCGAGTTCGGAGTAGAGCAGGGCGTTGCCGCCGATGTTCCGGTATTCCTCGAGAATACCCATCCCGTTGAGGATCAGTCTTCCGGGACGCCGCATCTCGCCCAGAAGCCGCAGGATTCCCGCGGGGGTGAGGCGCCCGCCGTTGCGCTGCAGCGCCGGGGAAAGATCGGGAAAACCAAAGAGATACCCCACGATCCGATCGTCGTAGGTAATTACCTTTTCCAGGTGGGGGCGGGCGATCACCAGGAGCTCTTTGATGAGATACCGGAGTTCATCCTCCGTGAGCGGATAGTTTTCCTCGTGGATCGCCAGGGTCGGATTGTACAACTCCGCCACCCTGGTGGCGATCCTCCGCAGCTCCCGCTTTGATCTGAACTCCACCACCTTTATCCGCCCGCGTCGTCGCACGTGTTCCGCCAGTCGTTCCACCCTCGGGGGGACACGGAACGTGGCGGGATCGATGAAGAGCGAGAGCAGGTCGAACCGTTTTTGGAAGCCCCGACGTTCGTAGTGGCCGGGATAGTACGGGTGGTTGTAGGGCATCATCGTCATCGCCGCGGTATGCTGGAACCCGTCCACGAGAACACCTCCGCCGAGGGTGGCTCCCATGAAAAGCGGCCCCATCAGCGCGGTGAGTTCGCGTCGGCGTGCCCATTCTTCCATCGTGGTGAACAGGGTATCCACCACAGCTTTGTCGTCGGTGAAATCACAAAAGTAGAAGTGCGCCGCCCGCGTGCCGTGGTGTCGGTTGTACCGCTCGTTGTGGATCATCATCACCCGGGCGACAGCGACAGTTTCGCGGTACACCAGGTAGAATTCGACTTCCGCGTGGTCCAGGAAGGGATGCGCGCGCCGGAAGAGCCGGCGATAGTCCGAGACCAGAAACGGAACCCACTGGGGAGTGTCCTGGAAAAGGCGCCGGGGAAGCTCCATGAAGTCCCGCCGCTCCCGCCGGGATCGAACCGGTACAACTGAAATGCTCATAAGATCGTCCCGTCCTCTCCATTTAAGTGTAGGTCACCGTTGACGCCGGAGGCAACGACCGCTATAGGTAGTATATGTCCGGGAATAATCCTGTGGAACCTGGCAGCGCGGTGCGGGGTGATGAGACGCGCCGGGGTGATTTGCGCGGAGGAGCGGTGCGCGCGCGGGACGGACACGCTCTTGATACACGCGCGCCGGACGCTACGGAGATCCTCTCGGCCGTGTATCTTGTTGGAGCGGGGTTGCTCTTTACGACGCGTTGGAACACGACCGTGGAGTTCCGTTCCGCCGTGATAGAGAACGCGGCCTTTCTGTTGTTCCTGGTACTGACCATGGGATTGCGCCGGGTCTGGGCGGGCTCGGCGGCGGTACATGGACAGGAGGCGCGGCGATCGGCGGGGCGCGAGCCGGCGGCGCGCGCAGAGGTACGCA
>SLRR01000206.1 GCA_007130865.1 Spirochaeta sp.
ACGACCAGTACGACCAGGACGGGCAGCGTTTGCAGCTTCCGGCACCCCGGGAAGACCGCGCCTCCTTCCCGGAGGAGATGGATGCTCGCGAGCATGATGCGGCGGAGCCCTCGGAACCGGGCGACATATCCGTTACGCTCGCGGATCTGCGGCGCCGCATGGAACCGGAAACGGAGATCGACGTTGACGGTGAGCCATTCAGAGCCGCCGAGTCCGCCGCACCTGAACCGGAGCCGCCGCTGCCGTTGGTACTCCGGGGGCGCGGTGCGGATAGTTATGCGAACGCCCGCAGTAACGCAGAGGCGGTAAACGAGTCAGACGCGGAGTACGATGAATCACCGGAAGACGAGGCGGGCTGGTTAGAAGACGTCCAGGTCGTAGACGATATCGACGGCGAGGATCCGGAAATCGATTATGATTCGGACCGGGACGAGGGAATCCCCGCCGTTGCTCTCGTCCGGCCGCGCAGACCGGCACAACGCTACGAACTACCGGTAGACGGCGTTCTTGAACAGTACGGTGAAGGTCGGTACTGGGAAATCGACGATAACACCAGGGATGCCGCGGAGGTGCTGCGTGTAACGCTGGAGGAGTTCGGGATCAAAGCCGAAGTTACCGGGATTCGCAAGGGACCGGTGATCACTATGTTCGAAATTCTGCCCGCGCCGGGAGTCAAGCTCGCGAAGATCACCAATCTCTCGGACAACATCGCTCTGCGGTTGGCCGCATCCAGCGTACGGATCGTCGCGCCGATTCCCGGGAAGCACGCTGTAGGGATTGAGATCCCAAATCGTCAGCGTCACCTGGTGTCCTTTGCGGAACTCCTCATGGACGACGAGTTCTTTGGAGACTCCACGGCGATCCCGATAGCCCTGGGCAAAGATATCTCCGGGGAAGCGCAGATCGTGGATCTGACCAGCATGCCGCACGTCCTGATCGCGGGAGCTACCGGCAGCGGGAAGTCCGTCTGCGTAAACTCGATAATCTGTTCGATCCTGTACCGACGGGCGCCGTCGGAAGTCAAGATGATCCTGATCGATCCGAAGATCGTAGAGCTCAAGTTCTACAACGATATCCCCCATCTGCTTACGCCGGTAATCACCGATCCGAAGCGCGCGTTCCAGGCGCTGCAGTACCTTATCTACGAGATGGAACGGCGTTACTCTCTTCTTGACAGTATGGGTGCGCGGGATGTCGCAGGATATAACAACCGCATTAAACGCAAGAATCTCGCCACCGAACCGTTACCGTATATCGTTGTGATCATCGACGAGTTTGCCGACCTGATGGCTACGAGCGGTAAAGAACTGGAGAGCACGGTTGCACGGCTCGCCGCGATGTCGCGAGCCGTGGGTATACACCTGGTGCTCGCTACGCAACGGCCTTCCACCGACGTAATTACCGGACTCATCAAAGCCAACATACCGGCACGGATCGCGTTCATGGTGGCGAGCAAGGTCGATTCGCGGATCATCCTGGATGCGATGGGCGCGGATAAGCTCCTCGGTCGGGGTGATATGCTCTACACGTCCGCGGCTGAACCGTTTCCCGTTCGTATGCAGGGGGCGTTTCTCTCGGAAGACGAAGTTGAACGCGTCGTGGAGATCGTGAAGGAGTTCGGAGAACCGGACTATATCGACGATGAAATCTTCATAGAAGACGACGAGGATGACCTGGGCGGAGACTATCTGGAAGATCCGCTCATGGAAAAAGCGATTGAAGTGGTGACCTCGTCCCGGAAAGCGTCCGCAAGTTACCTGCAGCGGCGTCTGAAGGTAGGCTACAATCGCGCCGCCCGGATGGTGGAAGAGATGGAACGAATGGGCCTGGTGGGCCCTCAAAACGGTAGCAAACCCCGGGACGTGATCACGACCGGGTGATGTCCGCTACCGGAGTGCCTGGTCGATATCAGCGATGATATCCTCCTGGTTCTCCAACCCGATCGCCAGCCGTACCGTTCCCGGTCTGATACCCAGGAGCAGCCGTTCGTCCTCGGTCAGGCGTGCGTGCGTCGTAGTCCTTGGATGGGTGGCGATACTTCGAGAATCACCCAGGTTGGATGAACGGGTTATCATCTTTAACCGGTTGATGAACGCCATCGCCTCAGGTTCGCCGCCGGGAAGGTCGATCGTAACCAGTCCGCCTCCGCGACGCATCTGTCGCCGGGCCAGTTCCTTCTGCGGATGGGAGTCAAGAAACGGGTACCGTGTATGCTCGATCCCGGGGTGCGATTCAAGGTGGCGAGCTGCCGCCTCTGCGTTGTCACAGTGCCGATCCACGCGAATCGAGAGTGTCTCCAGACTCTTGGAGAGAACCCAGGCGTTGAACGGCGACAGGGACGGTCCGGTCTGGCGTGAGAAAAAACGGACGTGCTCGATAAGATCTTCCGGTCCGAGAATCGCTCCACCGAGAACGCGTCCCTGGCCATCCATGAACTTGGTGGCCGAGTGAGTAACAAGATCCGCTCCCAGTCCGGCGGGCTGTTGCAACCAGGGAGTAGCGAAGCAGTTGTCCACCACCAATAACGCCTGTGCTTCCCGGGCGATCTCCGCCACCGCAGCGATGTCTACGAGATCGAGTCCCGGGTTGGACGGCGTCTCGGCGAAGAGAACGCGGGTTTCCGGCTTCACCGCTTCGCGCCAGGCTGTGAGGTCGTCCGGCGCAACAAACGTGGTAGTGATACCCCAGCGTGGAAATATACGGGTGAACATCTGGGACGTCGATCCAAAGACCGCCCGGGAACAGACCACGTGATCCCCGGCGGAAAGAAGCGCCGCGATAGTTCCGAACATCGCTGCCATCCCCGTTGCCGTGGCGATGCCGTCCTCCGTCCCTTCCATCCGACAGAGTTTTCCGATGAATTCGTCTACATTCGGATTCCCGTACCGTGAGTACACGAGGCCGTCCGCGTCCCCGGAAAAAAGGTCACGACCGTGTTCCGCTGAATCAAAGACGAAACTGGATGTCAGGTAGAGGGGAACACTGTGTTCCCGATTAGGTCCCCGTTCCGTTTGCGCTCGAATTGCCTGCGTATCAAAACCCTGTTTTTCGTTCATCGTTGTGACTCCTCGTCTGGTGCAGTCCCGTGAATGCGCATCGTCCAGGAAACATCAGCAGTGCTCTGCAACATCGCTCCTACGGAACAGTATTTATGTACCGCCAGGTCCAGAGCTCTTTGCGCCGCGCCGGAATCTACGTGGCCGAACAAGTCAAAGTGAAGCGTGATCGAGGTAAAAGGCGAGGGCTCTCCGTCTGATCGTTCGCCGGATACCGTTACTCTGATATCATCCAGCTGCTGCCGTTGTTTGGCGAGAATCGGTACGACGTCCATGCTCGCACAGGATCCGATCGCCGCCAGGAGGAGCTCCATTGGACGGAAGCCGAGTCCCTGCCCGCCGGCCTTGGGAGATCCGTCGATCAGAACGGTGTTTTCTTCGTCGTTCTTCGCTTCAAAATGGACGGCCTCATTTCTGCGTCGTAGTTCGATGCTCATCTGCATAAATATGAGTATCCCGATATATTAATAGGGCCGTCAAGTAATGATTACTGCTGCGTGCCTGTTTTCGATCACCCGTCCGGGAGGGTATTCTTATTCACCATGAACACCCCGACAATTGAAGACTGCATCGGGAACACCCCGCTCGTCCGGCTGCGTCGTCTCCGGACGGGACCAACCACGGTACTTTGCAAACTTGAAGGTAACAATCCCGCCGGGTCGGTCAAGGATCGACCGGCGTTGCGGATGATCACCGGCGCGGAAGAGGAGGGCCGAATCAAGCGCGGGGACACCCTCATCGAAGCTACCAGTGGAAATACCGGAATAGCCCTGGCGATGGTCGCGGCGATGAAAGGCTACCGTATGGTCCTGATCATGCCGGAACATATGAGCGCGGAACGACGGGCCTCCATGAAAGCGTATGGTGCGGAAGTCATTCTGACGCCCAGGGAACAAAGTATGGAGGGAGCGATCGACCTGGCGAGACAGATGGAAACTCGCGGAGAAGGGATCGTACTGAACCAGTTCGGGAACCCTCACAACCCGGAGGCGCACTATCTCGGTACCGGTCCCGAGATATGGCGCGATACCGACGGGACCGTGACGCATTTCGTGGCTTCCACCGGGACGACGGGCACGCTCATGGGAACCTCCCGATATCTCAAGGAGCGGAACGAGGCTGTCAGGATCGTCGCGGTCCGCCCCGACCGGGAGGGGGGGATTCCGGGAATCCGGGCGTGGCCCACGGAGTATCTGCCCGCGATTTACGAGGAAGAACGCCTGGATGAGAAGCGACAGGTCTCCCGGGAAAAAGCAGAGGCGACGATGCGTGCTCTGGCAGAGCAGGAAGGGATCTTCTCGGGAGTTTCCTCCGGAGGCAATGTGGCGGTCGCCCTGGATGTCGCCCGGGAGCTCGACGAGGGCGGTGTACAGAATGCTGTTGTAGTGACGATCATCTGTGATCGCGGTGATCGATACCTTTCTACGGGTGTCTTTCCGGCAGGTTGACGACGTGACCCGAGACGCCGATAGCGACACCGACTACGAAGACCGATACCTGCGGGAACAGCTGATAACGTATATCGGTAACAAACGGGCGCTCCTCCCGTTCATCGGACAGGCTCTGGAACGCGTCAGGGTTGAGCTCGGTCGAAAAGACATCTCCGCGGTTGACCTTTTTTCCGGTTCCGGTGTGGTGTCGCGGTTTCTCAAGGGGCACTGCCGGAGATTGATCGCGAACGATCTCGAGCTGTACAGCGAGGTTATCAACCGTTGTTACCTGTCCAACCGGGACGAGAGGGATGATGCCGCGCTGCTTTCATGCTACCGGGAGCTTACGGATTACCTGAGCGAACGGGAGCGTTCCGGTACCCTGGAGCGGGGTATCATAGCACGACATTACGCCCCGCAGGACGACGATCGAATCCAGCCCGGCGAACGGGTGTTCTACACGCAACGCAATGCCCGGTACATCGATACGGCGCGTCGATACATCGATTCCCTGCCCCGGGATGTGCGTCCGTTCTTTCTCGCGCCCCTCCTCGCCAAAGCTTCGGTCCACGCCAATACAGCGGGCGTCTTCAAAGGTTTTTACAAGGATCGACGGACCGGTATCGGTCGATTCGGGGGAACGGGAAGAGATGCTCTCAGTCGAATCACCGGAAACATCCACATTCCGTTCCCGCTGTTCAGTCCGCGGGACTGCGATGTTACGGTCCTTAGAGAAGACGCGAACGTACTCGCGTCACGCCTGGCGGACGAAGCCGGAACGGTCGACCTGGTCTACCTGGATCCTCCCTACAACCAGCACCCGTACGGTTCCAATTACTTCATGCTGAACCTGATCGCCCGTTACCGGGAGCCCGAATCCCCGAGTGCTGTATCCGGGATCCCCGCGGACTGGAACCGATCCCGGTACAACAGTCAGCGGCGTGCCCTTGCCGCGTTCGAGGAGCTGGTGCGTACGCTGGATTCGCGGTACCTGCTGGTTTCGTTCAATGACGAGGGGTTCCTCGATCGTGGCACGCTGGTTTCCATCCTGGAAACGGTAGGAACGGTGACCGTCATGGAACAACGGTACAACGCGTTTCGAGGCAGCCGTAATCTACGAAATCGTTCGGTCCACGTCCGGGAGTTACTCTTCCTGGTTACAGTCCGGCCGCGCCGTTACCAGGGAGCTCCCGGCGCCGTCGCAGAAATGCTTGACAAGGATCCTCACTCATAACATTCTGTCACCCGGAGTCAAAAAACATGAATATACGAGTCTCGTCCAGTTCCATGCATAGTCTGCAGCGGCTGTTTATTTTTGTCGCGGTGTCCGTACCTGCCGTTTCAATGCTCCTGCTGGGAGCGGCTATCGCCCTGGATAGTCCGACCTCTCGAGTTGTGGTTCCAGTCTTCGCGGCAACGACCCTGCTGTGTGCGCTCGTCGCAGGTGTTCGCGGCATCCTGATCCTCCGGGAGGCACGCGCCGGCGACGATGGCGCGGTTGACCGGGAGGTGCTGGAGATCGTGGACCACGTGGCGAGCTCTGCCCTGGACAGCGAGAATGCCGGTCGCAAGCTGGCGATCCAGGTAGGTGACACGCTGGCCGCGACCGCAAGGATCGCCTCGCGGACCGCCGGCGGACGGGAGCGCGTGCGTAGTCTGTCCGACCAGGTCAACGACGGTGCTTCAGCCGTTGAGGAGATTCAAGCGGCGATCGAAAGCCTTGCTCGCCGGATTGGTGATCAGAACACGATAGTTGATCGCAGTGCCGCCGCGGTGGATCAGATTTCTTCGTCCGTGGAAAACGTGGCGGAGGTAGCCCGCACAAAAGGCAGTTCCGCCCGGGATCTCCTGTCCACGACTGAGGAGGGTAACCGAACGGTAGCTGCTACCGGGAAGATTATCGGCGAGGTGGTCGACCAGGTTGGTGCGGTACACGAGATGATCGCGGTAATCGATGACATAGCGGCCCGTACCAATTTGCTGGCGATGAATGCGGCAATCGAGGCTGCCCACGCCGGAGCGGCGGGGCGCGGATTCGCGGTGGTAGCCGGGGAGATTCGTAAGCTGGCGGAGACCACCGCACGGAACGCCCGGCAGGTGGCGGGTACGCTTACCAGCCTGAACGCAAAGATCGGTGATGCCCGTGAAGCGGGTATAGCCACGGGAGATGCGTTCCGGAAGATAGAATCCGGTGTAGGCGACGTCTCCGCGGCGTTCCACGATATCGAACACGCCACGGGGGATCTCGCCCAGGGAACCAGGGAGGTCGTCTCCGCGATGGAGTCGCTGCGGACGATCTCCCGGGAGATTGTGGGCAGCGCCGAAGAGATGCGCGTGGGCGCCCGGGAAGTCACCTCCATGATCGTCGCTACCCGTGATGCCGCGTCGGAAACGGTGGCGATGATAGACGCGATCGGTGAGTCGAGTGGAAACGTAACCGAAGCAACCGATCGGATATCGACGCTCAGCATCAACACCAATAACCAGATCGCGCGCCTGATCCAGACGTTGCAGTCTTACCGTACCGGCGAGCCCGGTCAAACCGAGGACGATGCCCGGCGTCGGCTTAATCTTGTCACGATGATGCTTAAACATATCTCCTGGGTTGCGCGGGTACGGATGGTCATGGACGGGCGTCTTACGATCGGTCGCAATGAGGTCAGCAACCACGAGACGTGTGATTTTGGACAGTGGCTCGCACTTGAAGGTAAGACGGTCGTTCCCGATCCGGGATCGTACCGTCGACTGCATGACACGCATCGACGATTACACGAGCTCGCGTCGCAGATCATCGCCGGCGATCAAATCGATCAGAAAGTGGAAGACCGGGAAGCGACGTTTCTGGAACTCCTGGAATCTTCGAGAAGGGTCACGGAGATGCTAACGGCGTTTCTCTCGGACGATGGAGTCCGGTGGACCCGGGATTTCGCGGTGGGAGTGTCGGTGTTCGACCGACATCACAAGAAGCTGTTTTCCCTGATCGACCGGTTGTACCACGCGCTTCAATCAGGTGCGTCATCCACCGTTCTGACCGAGGTGTTCGACGAACTGATCGCCTATACGGGGTATCATTTCTCGTCGGAGGAAGCGGCGATGGAGCATTTTGGATACTCGCAGTGCCTGCAGCATCGTGAAGCGCACCAGGCGCTTGTCCAACGCGTGATGGAACTCCGCGCGGATATCGAGAAAGGCAAGTCACTGGTAGCGGCGGACGTGATGGAGTTTCTCCGGGACTGGGTATCGGGTCACATCAATCAGTGCGACAAACTGTACACGACGTTTTTCGCCGATAAAGACGTGGAACGTTTTCTTGCCTCCCGGGAGGAATCGAACGCGTTGTCGACCGCCGGATAGATAGGCTGGAACGGTTTTTTTTCTTTTCCCGAGGTATATTTACGGTAATTTGCACGATGCAATCGACGTTACCGTTTGTGTATACGGTTCGGTCGGTTTATGATTAACGAGAATAGATAAACTACAAACGGGAGAGCGTTCCATGTGTACAATGCGAGAGAGGTTGCAATCCTTCGGTCTCGTTGGCTCGGTAGTTTCCGCGGTAATTCTCACCGTCGTTCTTGCCGCTTGCGGGCCGGCGGAAGAACCGGATCCACCGCACGAGCCTGAACCGGTAGCGGAAACCTGGCTGATCGAGGAAGAGGAAAGCGACGTAATCGAAGTCTCAGAGGTTGACTCGGCGCTTATCACTTTCCTTACGGGCGACGCCTATCTCATCGATCAGGAAGAAGTGGAACGCTATGCCGATATTGGTGACGGCCTCTTTCCCGGCGACGAGCTTCGGGTCGAATCCGGTTACGCCGAGTTGCAGGTTGGTTCGATCGGTACGGTGCGGGTCCGGGAGGATTCGATCGTGCGGCTCGACGATATCGTACTTCAGCCCGGAGCGTCGAGCGTCGATCTGCGGGTGGTTTCCGGATCAATTCTGAACAAAGTCGACCGTCTCGCCGGTACGGACCGGTACGATGTGCGTACCGAAACCGCGGTCATGGGAGTACGCGGAACGGAGTTCGGCATCAGCGTCGACCCGGTGACCGGTACGCGCGTGGCGGTGAGATCGGGCCGGGTAGCGGTAGTACCGCCGGCGGCCGACCCGCAGCGTATTCGTGAGCGTGCCGCCGAGAGCGGTGACGCCGCGGAGGCGATCGAAGCGGCGGCTCGCCGTGTGGAGGAATCCGCCATGGTTATCGAGGCGGATGAGGAGGTCGACGTCGACGAGAGTGCCGCCCGGGAAGCGGAAGAGGTGATTCGGGAGGTCGATTCGATCATAGACGAGGTGACCACCGCTACTGCGACGGGCCAGGCTGTGGACGTGGCGGCGATCTCGGCACGGCTGGAAGTGGCTACGGAGCAGTCGACACAGCGCATAACGGAGACTACCTCGCAGACACGGCGTGCCTCCAGCGAGGAGACACGGCAGGAGCTCCAGGAGATCGAGGAGATTCGGGTGGTGGCTCTGCCACAACGAATGCCGGCGCCGGAACCGGTTGATCCCGACGATGACGCCCCGGTGGTGGAAGAGCCTCCGCGCCCGGTACTGGTACCGGTGAGGCTCCAGGTGGAGCCGGCGGAAGCACAGATCCGGCTTGACGGCCGGAACGTTGGTCGTGGACGCTTTGCCGGTGTGTTCGTTCCCGGAGAGGATCTGGAGTTCGAGATCGGTCTTGAGGGATACAGTTCCGAGACGATGCGCGTCACCGTCGAAGCGGAACGGGGACGGACGTACCGCGTGTCGCTCTCTCCCCAGGCGGTTCCGGAACGTGCGCCTGAACCGGAGCCGGAACCGGAGCCTGAACCAGAACCGGTTACGCTGCAGATCGAGACATCTCCGGCGACGGCGAGAGTTTTCATCGACGGTGACGATCAGGGTGCCGGGAGTGTGGCGGCACAGTTCCTCCCCGGAGAAAACGTCGTCGTTAGAGCGGAACTTGATGGTTATCACCCTGCGGAAGAGCGTCTCGTCATCGGAGACGATGCCCGGACGGTCAGTCTGAACCTGGAACAGATCATGGGCAGCCTGTCGGTAGTCGTTACCCCCGCGGATACAGCGATCATGATCGATGGATCATCGGTCGGGGCCGGCCGGTTCGAGCGGGATTATCCCCTCGGCGAGGAGCTGACCGTGCGGTTTGAGCGGGACGGATATCAGCCGATTGAAGTCCCGGTGACGATCCAGGAGGGAGCAAACCCCGTCCGATACGACCTTTCCCGGGAAACCGGCACTCTGCGGGTTACCGCCTCCCCGGCGAACGCCCGGGTTCTGCTCGATGGAGGTATGCGGGGTACCGGCTCGGCGGAGCAGGTGCTGCCTACAGGCACGGACGTGCGCGTCCGTGTAGAACTTGACGGATATGTAGCTCAGGAGCGCACCGTCTCGATCGGAACCGGCGTGCAACCGATCAGGTTTGACCTGCAAAGAGAAACGGCACGGCTCACCGTGACCAGCCGGCCTGCGGATGCTCGCATTACGGTTGACGGAGTGGCGATCGGCACGGGACGCGGACAACGATCGGTCCCGGTAGGTGATTCCGTGCGCGTCGCGGCGGAACGTCCCGGGTTTGCCCGGGCCGAGCAGACCGTCACCGTCGCCACCGGAGGCAGTAGCCTCGAGCTTCGTCTGGAACCTCGGCCGATCGAAGTCGATATCGCTGCGGCGGGATCGGGCTTTGTTCGCGGTCTCGCGGCGTCAGGTTCGATGGTATTTGGTGCCGACGGCGACGGTACGGTCTACGGCATTAACGAGGCGGGACGCGTAGTGTGGAGACGCGAGACCGCCAATACCGCAAACGAGAACAGCCTTCCGGTCGTAGTGGGCAACAACGTTATATTCTCCGGCGCGGCAGAGTTCGTAGTTCTCAATTCTGCAAACGGTTCGGTCGTAGCCCGCCGGAACCTGTCCGGGGGCGAGTCGCATCTCTTCGGACGTCGGCCGGTCGCGTGGAACAATCAGCTCCTCTTCCCTGCCGACGATGAACTGATCGTAATGTCCGGTACGGGTAATCCCACAGGACGGACGATCCCGATACCCGGAGGGTCCAACATGACTCCCGTCGCCGTGGGGGGACGCCTGGTTTTGGCGGACCAACAGGGCGCGGTGCTGATCATCGATCCCGCTACGGGGGCGGTACAGAACACGGTGCCGACCGACGTTTCGCAGCCGGTGGCGCTTGCTCCTGCTGTCGACGGTAACCGCGTGTACTTCGCGGGTCGGCGTGGCACCGCGGTGGCGGTAGACGTGAGTACCGGCTCGGTAGTGTGGCAGCAGTCCCTGCCTGACGGCCGCGGAACGTTTGTGGATCCGATAGTAGCCGGTGATGTGGTGCTTTTCTTCCTCCGGGACGAGATAGTCGCCCTGGGACGGTCCGACGGTTCGATCCGATACCGCCTCCGTGATGCCGTCACGCCGCCGACGTTGCTGGGAGACCGCCTCTATTACGGTGTTTCCGGCAACTCGCTCCGCGTGGCAAACCCTGCAAACGGGTCGACGATCACTTCGCTTCGATTGCCGGCAAGCGCCGCAACGGCGCCCGCCGTTATAGGCGACCGCCTTGCGGTGGGGTTGTCAAACGGACGGTTCGTCATCGTTCATCCCGCGGGTATCCGATAGATCGGATATCGCGCGAGCCCTGTTCAACCCGCTCGCGGTGGCATCAGGTGTTCTCAAAGTGAAGGGACTGCGTCCCTTTACTTTGAGGTGCGCCACCACAACGCAGGAACGAAGTAAAATCAAGACGTTTTCGGCGAGTTCTAGTGCGGTCGTCACGTCGGTTCGACCGCGGGTCGGCGTTTTGCTGCGTGGTTGTACACTTATCGCTCGTGGTAAAGTGATGCCGTGAACGACGATGCGATCGCGGAACTCGAAAGCGTTCTCAGGAAGACTCATCCCGGTAAACGTATCCGGCCGGCAACCCTTCTGCGATATCGTATCGTCGGCCGGGAAGCGGCCGATCTTCTGAGAAAACCCCGCGATTTAGCGATAGCGATCAACACCACGCCTCCTCTCTCCGCCGTGGCCTGCGCCGATCCCGAGCCGTGCGATGGAGGCACGCCGATTATCCTGCGACGCCGATTCCTGGGGGAAGAACGCCGGCGAGCGCTCCTGGACCTGAATAACCTCGTATGGACCCTGGAGCCGGAGATGCTGATCACCGTGATCGGAGCGTTGCGACAGTTCGGTGTTACCTTGCTCCACGGAGTCGGTGACGCGAATCTGCCGTACCAAGTAGATCGGGACGTACTGGACAAACTGCGGTCGACGCTAGATTCTCTGGAAATCGCGCCGGGTGGAACATCAGCGGACGGGATAATCCTCGACCGGGCGGAGGAGAT
>SLRR01000199.1 GCA_007130865.1 Spirochaeta sp.
CCCGCCAGGGTCCGGACGTGGGCTATCGCGTTCTCCCCGGCGATCACCATCGCCACCACGGGACCGGACGTTATGTACTCGATCAGTTCGCCAAAAAAGGGTTTACCCTTGTGTTCGCCGTAGTGCGTCTCCGCCAGTTCCCGGGGAATGCGCATCATCTTGAGTCCGATCAGCTTGAGGCCCTTCGCCTCGAGCCGTCCGATAATCTCGCCGGTCAACCGGCGCTGCAGCACGCCCGGTTTCAGCATCACATATGTCTGTTCATTTGCCATGGGCGCCATTATGGCGGCCCATGGCATCGGTGGCAATACGGGCGCCCGGCGTTACCGAAACTGCGGACACGCGCTCGCGGAGTACACGTCGTATCGGAGCACTTCTTCTCCCGCCCCCAGTTCCCGGCGGTTGCGGTTGCTCGTGTCCGCGAAGTGCGGTTCGCCCTTTGCGTCAAACCCGACCACGTTGAGCGTGTGAAGGTACGAGTCGGGCTCACCGTCCTCGTTTACGTAAGGCACCGAAATACGGGCGGTCACGTGATATTCCCGGTCCGGGTCGTTCCGGAGGTACCGGGATACGCGATTCATGTCCACCGTGTCCGGCGAGAACGACTGCACCCGCGCGGCGTGACCGGTGAGTTCCTCGACACCCCGGACGATCCGTTCCGTCGAGAGCAGGCCGTTGTCCAGGTAGATATCCCGGTGGGCGAACTCACGGTTGATCACGCCCGGATCGGCGTACTCGTGACCGACCACGTTGTTGATGATACGCGTGGCCGCTACCAGTACGCACCCGGCATCACGGATCGAGTACCGTCCGGCCAACCCCAGGCTGCCGCCGCCGTATTGCGAGTCCTGCTGGAAGTAGGTCGTAGATACCGGCGCGATGAACAACCCGTCCAGGTCCACGTAGTTTACCGGATCGCCGTCGGCGTACAGGTAGACGTCGAGCCCGTCCAGGAGAGGATCCGGAGTGGTGAAGATTCCCGCCTCCGCGAGAAACACTCTGTTGCTGGAGAAGTACAGGTGTGCCGCGGTGTACCGGTCCAGGCCGGAAAACGTGCGCTTCGTCGCTACCGCCGGCGATCGGGGAGTCGTTCCGTCCGCATCTTCGAGTCCCGGCAGGGTGGGCGCGGCGCCGGTGTTTGAGGTGCCGGCGCCGGAGGCTCCTGTGTCGAAGGTGCCGGGATACCGGTGATATGTGACGAGACCTCCCTCGTGGTTCTGTACCGCCACGCCGCGGGAGGTTCCCCGGATATCCGTGAAATAGACGAACAGACGCTCCTCGTCCACCACCAGGAACGGACGCCGGTTAAGGCGTATCTCCAGGGCGGCCACGGCTCCTTCCCGACCGATCGGAGCGGTATCGTAGTCTCGGTATCGACCGGAGGTCTCGCCCGCCGGGGCGGAACGCTCCCGGTCCGCGCCGGAGTACCGTCGCCAGCTGCGGACGCTTATCCGGTCCGCTCCGATCTGCAATGTTTCTTCCAGCACGGTATACTTCCTGCCGTCGGTGCCGTATCTGATTTCCACGGGTTTTCCGCGGTGATCCCACGTGAAAAACACCGTCGCTTCCGTGGACGCAGCCGTCCCACCGTGGAAGTTACCATCGGAGTTGCTTTCAACCGTAACGACGTGGTTCAGTATCGGGTCGTATCCCAGGCGCGTGGTCGCGCCGTTACCGGATACCGTCGTGGTGACCCGCCCGTGATCATCCCAGGTCAGGACGGGCGGTTCCTGCCGCCCGTCGGGGTCTCTCCGGTACCGGGCGGCCACACCAAGGAGAGTACCGGAGGCGTATCGCAGCGATGGAGCGTGGCGGTTCAGCGCGGCCACGAGTCGTCGCTCTAAACCGGGATCAACCGAGACGATCGGGTCGCCCGGTATCGGCGTTGCCGGAGCATCGATGACCGCCGCCAGGCGGCTGAAACGGTCGTACTCGTACAGGGAAAACGTCCCGTCCAGCGACGCTTCCCCGAGTATGCGTCCCCGGGTATCCGTGACATAAGCGAGAGCGTCCTCCGTTCGGCGTCGGCCCGCGGGCGAACGGGTTTCCAGGAGGAACACCTCTTCGCCGGCGGTGTCTCCTGTCTCTCTCCGGTGAATCAGGCTCAATCGGTCCGCTACGGAGATCCCGGTCCGGTAGGCTTCCCGGCTGACCCGTACCGGTATGGTGATACCGTGGCCGGCTTGAATCCGCGCCTCCGCGATTCCCCGATCATCGCGATCGATGCGGAGGGCAAACGTTCCGTCCTCCAGGAGTACGCTCCCGGCGACATCGTCGTATTCGATCTTCAGGCGCTCTCCCGATGACGCGTCCTCCAGGAGCGTGCGGCGTCCCACAGCGTCGTACCGGTACCGTCTGGTCGTAACCGTTCGCGTTCCCGTTTCCATGGCCTCCCCGGTGACGCGACCGTACGGGTCTTGGGCCAACCTCAAGGTGCGATCCGCGGATCGGAGCGTTGTACTCCTCGTACGGTCGTTCCGGTCGATGGAGAGCCGATCGCGCCGGACCGTGCGTTCCGTGAGGCGTCCGAGACGATCGTACTGAAAGCGCTGTTCCTGCGCTCCCGGAGCGGGTGGCACGAACGCGTGCGGTACGCCTCCCGGAGACCAGCCGAAGGACGTCTCCCGCCGAAACGGGGAAACGATTCTCCGGGGAAATCCGTAGAGATCCCGGGCGATTTCCCAGTACGTGGCGTCGTCCATGAGAATTCGTCGGGAGTCGTCCCGGCGGAAGCGTTCTTCCACGGTAAAACGGCCGTTTTTCTGAACCAGGGAGCCCGTGAGGCCGTGCTCCCATCGCGTCCCCACCCCGGGAGAAGCCGGTTCTTGAACATCGTGTTCCGTGATGCGGCCGAGCACGTCCCGGCGAACTGTTTCCTCGGCGCCGGAGCGGTGTTGAAGTGTGATCTCTCCCGGGGAAGTAAAGGCGATATTCGTGCCGTCCAGGTCCGAGAGTCGACCTTCCCGGTCGTAGGCGTACCGATGGTGTGTTCCGTCGGGATCTTCCCGCAGCACCTCCGCTTCGCTCCAGGCCCAACGCGTGACGCGACCCAGCGGATCCTCGTACCGGACAGGGCGCCCGTACCGATCCCAATCCCAGCGGTGGATTTCACCGGTACGATCCACTCGTTCCACGGGATTGTCGTGAATATCCCAGCGGAGTCGTTCCGCGGTTCCGTCGGGGAACTCCCGGCGAACCAAGCGCCCGTATCGGTCGAGAACATCCCGTTGCAACAGTTCCCCGCCGATCCTCTCAGTCTTACTATCCGGTGTGTATTCCACCGTCCGTATCGAGCCACCGGCACGCTCGTCCCGCAGAAGAAAGCCCCGGGGATCGAACCACTGCGTGCGGGCCGGCGTATCTCCTGAAAGCGTGGTTCGGACCTCGCCGCCGGGAATGCGGGTTCGTTGCATTACCTCGCCTCCGGCAAACTGCAGGCGGGAAACCACGCCGGCCGGGTCGTAGTCGACGATCGTTACCGCACCCGCCGTGTCTTCCTGCAGCGTGACGCGGTGGAGTTCGTCGTACTCCCATCGCCGGTAGTACCCGGTGGATTCCTCTGTGATCTCCACAAGTCGACCCGCCGCGTCGTATCGGTACCGGAACAGCGCGCCCCGCCGCGTCCGGTGGGATGCGATACGCCCGGCGGGAGTGTAGGTCAGTTCCTCCCGGGTGTCGTCGTAGTAACGTCGCTGAACAGGCAGTCCCCGCCGGTCGTAGGTTGTGGTGCGGTAGGGCAGACCGTTCCACTTCTCCTCCACCGGATCGCCTCGACGATCGTAGCTCACTGTGTAGGTCTGATCCTGAACCCGCCGGAACACCAGGCGACCGGCTTCGTCAAACCGGTTCTCCTTCACCGTCACCCCGTTGAGTCGCTCCTCAAGGACGCGACCCCAGTCGTCCCGGAGAAGTTCCCGCACCTGTCCATCGTCGCGAACCACCCTGACCGGACGACCGTGCCGGTCGTTTTCGACGTGAAAGATCGCGTTCTGCCCGGTCTCGAGCGAACGCGCCGTCCCGTCGGGCGCAACGGTCACGGTGTACGCCTGGCGTTTGTCTTCCCGGAAAGCGATCACGTTCCCCCGGTCGTCCCGGTTCACGAGAAAAACCGTGCCGCGATCGGACTGTTCGCCCAGGGGGAGTCCGAACCTGTCGCGATGGACCGTTCGCCGGAACCCCATGGAATCGTTCCACTCCGTGAAGTTACCGGTCTCGTCATAGCGCCACTGTTCGCTGTACCCCGTGGAATCTTGCCGGCGCAGGAGGTTGCCGCGCTCGTCGTACTCGTACGTGGTCTCACCGCCGGTAGCGCTGCGCTCCTGAACTATCAGACCGTCCCGGAGGATATACTCCGTCTCGACGCCGTCGGGGTCGCGGTAGATCCGTCGATCCGGCGCGGGGTAGAGAAACTGTTCCCGTCCTCCTTCGGGGTCCGTTACCGCACGCACCCGCGGTGCGTCCAGATGAGTCTCCCACTCCAACTCCGTAGTCGCCCCGGTCCCGTCGGTCATGCCGGTCAGAAGGTCGTCGGTGTACTCGTAGGTCATCGTTCCCCGGGGTGTCTCCGCGTGACGCAATAACCCTTCCTCGAGCAGCAGCTCCGACGGTGGGGTGGCGGCAAGGGTCATCCGCAGCGAGTCACCGGCTATCCTGATCGATGCGTGTTCGAAACCGGAGTCTCCGGCCCCGGTACCGACACCGCTACTGCTGCGAACGGTGACGTTCGACGAACCGACCGAGTTGTGTTCCCGGGAAAGGACGATGTGATTATTGTTGCGGTCGGTGAGCGCGCGCAGGTAACCTCGTGAGTCGTACGTGAGGGATGTGCCTTCCGGCAGGTCCCACCGCCAACCCCGGGCGACGCCCAGGTCGTGCAGTTCACCGTCGGCACGGTTGGCCGTGCGGTATGGAGCGTCCTCGTCGGTACGGACGAACAACAGGGGATTACCCTGGAGGTCCAGCAAAACCACCGACTCTTTACCGGTCTCTCCAAGAAACGGATATTGCCCCGGCCGTTGAGCGTACGCGTTGCGTTGCTGTGTGGCGTTGTGGAGAGTAACGGCACGGACGAACTCCTCCTCGATACGGTCGATCTCCTCCCGGAGTACCCGAATTGCGCCGTCCGAATCTTCCCACCGTTCCAGAAGCATCAGGGCATCCGTTCCCGTGGCGGCGATCTCGTCCGCGTGGAGCGCATACTCCTCCATCGTGAGGACCGCCTGATCCAGGCGGTGTGTGTTGAGTCCCCGGGAACGGAAGCGGGTGATATCCGTCTCGATCCCGGCTATCCGTTGCCGGAGTTCCGCCGCGAGCGCAACCGCGTCGCCTGCGACTTCGCTGAGCGCCGTATGCGTCGCCGCGCGTTGTGACGGCGTGGAACTGTCGTTGAACACCTCAGACCAGATCGAAGCGAGGTTCTGCGCAAGATCGGAACGGGCTTCCCGGGAGTCGGCTAGTTCTTCTTCTATTTCCGGCGGACGAGTGGCTCCCTTGATCACCCGGGAGTCCAGTGTCGAGTACCACCCTGCACCGAAGAGGTTTTCCGTCGTGCGGGTGCTGTCGTAGACCGGGGTTATGTCCAGGGACACGCCGTGAAACGATATTACCGGCATGGGGATCGTCGAAAGGTACGCGCCGTCCGATAGACGTACCGGGTCTCCCACCGCGGGAGCGCGCAGAGTATCGCGCGTGCCCTGCGCATCCTGACGAGCCTGGAGCGTCCGCTCCAGGCTTGCGTCTCTGGCGGAGTCGTAGCGGGTACTGAGATGCTGAGATTGGTGCAGCGCCGTATGGTAAGAGGAACCGGCCTGCGCGATGAATCCCGCTGCGTCCACCGTGGGGTTGATCTGCGCCCGAACGGCATCGTCGAGCGTATCGAGCTCATGTCTGTCTGCATTCAGTGCCGCGATAACGTCGTCGGTCCGATCCGCCAGTTCCCGTTCGATCGCGGAGGGGCCGGAAGAACCACCGCCGGATTCGTTGTTATCGCCGTCGTCATCGCCGTTGTCACCGTTGGAATCGTCGCCATTGTCGCCGTTGTCGCCGCCTCCACCCTCGTCCGAACCGTCTCCACCGCCGCCGGCGGACCCGTTTCTTGTTACTGCTGCCGGTTGCCAGGGCACCCATCCGGCGCCGTCTGACAGTTCCGCTTCTCCCGGAGCAACGACCGCGCCGTACACCGGTAACGGTCTGCCCGAACCGGCCATGAATCCCAGGACCGCTACGAGAACGGCGGTCAGAACGAGGGGCGACAGCGTGTATTTCCGCAACATAGAGACCTCCCTGATGGAACGAGCCCGGCCCGTGCGATACACCGATTACCGCAGGGCGTACTCAGTACTCGCGGTACCAGAGCTCAAAGAGGAATCCGCTCCGGCCGAAGAGATCCGGAGCCCAGTCGATTTCAGAGAAGAACCGCGGTGTTTCAGGAGAATCCGGTATTTCCGTACCGGAGCGGTACTCCGGAGAGTGGCCCGCGGGAAGCCCCAGTTCGTCCAGGGATACCAGATGCAGAAACACGCGGTCGAAGCGCTCCTCCCGGGATATCAGCGCCGCTATTTCCGGGACGTCGGCTACGTCTCCCAATGTCACGTGAGCATCCCCGGGAAGAGTGACTGCCTCCGCCCGTTCCATGAAGAACGACTGGAGCTGTTCCTGCGAAACGACTCCACCGGATACCGTGGTTGCCGCTGCGGCGAGCTCATCAAGGTAGTCGGGCAGCTCCGCCAGATCCCGCCGATCCAGTATCACCGGATCGGAACCCTGAGCGGCATCCCTTAAACCGGTCCTGACGTGATCGCGAACGGACTCCGGCGACCAGTCTCCGCTGTCGAACGTTTCCAGGAGTCCGGCGTAATCGATTCCGGAGCGGCGGAGATCCGTTGACGGCAGGGCGATTTCCACCGGTTCGTCCCGGAGTTCCTGGAGCAGTTCCGCGAACGCACTCCACCCGGCGTCCAGGACGAGCAGCGTATATTCCTCCGGAGCGCTCCCCGGAAGTCGCGCCAGTTCACGGGCGCCGACGTAAGCCCGTGGATCCGAATCCGAGAATCCCACGCCTCGCCATCCCCGCCCGTGGCCCGCGAGAAAGATCGCCTGTTGCCGTGCGGGAAACTCCCGCCGCAGGATCGCGATCGTCGCTGCCAGTGTTTCCGGTTGCAGGTAAGAGCCCGCCGGGAGATCCGGCAGGGTGACGTGGGTGATACCATCTCCCGTCGCAAGCGCGACCGTCCGGCCGTCCCGCGTGCTCTCCCTGAGGATCAAGCGATGGGTCCGGCCGAGACGGTCCGGATAATCTCCGATGCGGTCCTGGTGGTAGTCAGCGGTCTCCCGGAGATCGTTGTCATCCAGAAAGACAAAGACCATTCGCCAATCCCGCGGTTCCTGTTCCAGAGGTTCGCTGGTGGCGACGGCGTTGCTCGATTCATCCGGTAAGATCGGACACGCTCCGAGAAGGAGCGGTATTACCATGGCCGATACGACCAGTGGCGCCAGGCAACGGCGCTCGCAACGATTACGGCGTTCAAGACCGATATAGTTCATTGATTCTCCTCCACGGGCCAGGGAAAGATGATCCACCCGGGAAGCGTGTATCGTTCGCCGGTTTCCTCCTGAAGAAATGTGAACTCTCCCAGACGGATCTCCTCGAGCCGGAGCGGGCCCGGCGGCACGATCGCGAAGGGAGACTCGATCGTGACTTTCAGAGGTATCCGTACGCCCGGACCTGTTCCGGCGGGGACCTCGATTCTGAGCGGTGCCTCCAGCGATTCGTCGGTGGAAACGGAGGCCACCGCGCGGGCTTGAAAGAGGAATGATTCAAGAACATCCCCGGTCCGGTTCAGCGTGGACACCTGCAGCTCGTAACGCTGGTTATCGCGCTGCGACCGTGTCAGGGAGATTCCTCCAACGATCACCTCCGTCACCGGATCCGGTGGTGTCAGGTCGCAGCCCGTGCCGATGGAGGTCACGAGCGTCACGATCGTCACGAGCTTCAAGCCTACCGCGCCCGCGGCGCTCGCGATGCTTGCCGGGCTCCCCGCGCGAGGCAGCAGACTCGCTGCTATTGCACCAAATCGGGCGTTCACGGCGACCCTCCGGTCTCGATCCGGTCACGTCGGTCGAGAATCTGCCGTACCAGAACCGTTCTCGGGTCTTCCGGCGCCACCGCGGCCATGCGGCGGACGATCCCGCTCAGGTATTCCCAGCGGTTCTGCTCCACCGCGGCGATGGCCAGGTCCGCCAGACCCGCCAGGCTGACAAGATCGACCCGCACCAGGCGAGTTCTGTTTTCCAGAATCACCGTGGTCTGCGCCGTTTCGTACCCGTCGGCGGATACGACTACGGTCCGTGTTCCCGCGGGCACACCGATGACGCGGAACCGTCCGAACGTATCACTCACGCCCCGCCGGAAGCGGTCCACCGTAATTATCGCTCCGGCTACGGGCGTTCCCGTCTCGTCGTATACCACGCCCACCATCTGGTCCCGGGAGAAATCCGTACTCCGTCGGGAGGTGCACCCGCCGCCGGAAACGATGAGCAACATTGCAGGGATCAGGACGAACACCACCGCCGACACCGGTAACCGTCGCGACCGCGGCTCTCTCCTCGTAGCGCACATCTCTAGTTCTCCTCCAGTACGAGCACGTCCCGCTCCCACCGCCACCTCAGGCGGCTGCCGGAGCGGAAGAGCACCATCCCGAACGAACCGGCGTCTGGACCTGGTGTGGTACCTGCCTGTTGTTGCGCGGCGATCGTGGTGAACGGATCGACCGTGGCTGCCGCGGCGACCGCGGCGGAGTCCCCCGTACGGACAGGAGCATTCCCGGAGGCGTTCCGGATCCCGAGGATTGCTGCCACCTGGTCGCGGGGATAACCCATGTCCCGGTTCAACTCCCTGCGTTGACGGTCGACCAGGTCCATCCGTACTTCCCAGTTTTTCTCGGTACGGAACAGCGTCAACGTCCGGGCGGACCCGTTCCGGTACAGCGTTTCCAGGATCTCCGTCGTTTCCCCGGCGTCGGCGGTAATCACCAGGCGTCGTCCCGTGTTGTCGGACTGTTCCCGGATGATTTTCCCGGGTAGATCCGGTATGTCGGAAAGCCCCGAGTTTGCCGTCGGGATGGAATACAATGTTCCGTAACCTCGGACCGTCTCCCGCCCGACGGGGTCATCGCGCGACACGGTGCTCTCCGTCCCGCGCAGCCACAGTCCCGGATCCTGTGATAACCGGTGCGCCAGGTCTCTCAGGGGGACCGCCAGCACGAGCAGCGCGAATACCGGCGGCAGCCATATCCGGAGCTTTCTACTCATACCGGACCTCCACCGTTCCGCGGACGCCGCCGTCAACTTCTTCCACCGTGTGATTACGGCGGCGCTCCGGTGATTTCCTCAGCGCTGTCAGCACGTCACCCGCCGACTCCCGGGAGACAAACCGGAACAGAGCACGGTTCGGGCTCGCTTCGAGCGCTTCCAACCTGAAACCGGGTACTGATCCGTGCAGCTCTGCCAGAATATCCGTGACCGCGTCGATCGGTACCGTTTCCGCCCGGGGCGTCGACGCCGGTGAGACGATGTAATCTTCGGATGGAGGGATCGCGTCCCGACGGGACAGGGTGTCCGCCCAGACCCTCAGGATCATCGCCAGGATCAAGAGCACCAGCGTTATCGCGGTAGAAGTGCGGCCGCGCAGTCCCCCGACGCGGTTGATACTTCGTACGGTAAAACGTCCGGCTCCCCGGGGTACGGTCAGTTCCAGGGACCCCTCCGGTGCGGTCCCGGACGACCATGCACGTACGAGACGCCTTCGATCCAGCTCGTACAGATCAAAACCCCGGGCGTTGGCGGCGTGGAACAGACGCTCTCCCGCGGCTCTGCGCCATTTCGAACTGTCCCGGTTCAGGGCGATCGCCGGGACAGGAAGCGTCGACTCCCGGCCGGTCGCGACGCGGGGAAGCAGCACCGCCGCCTCCAGCCGTTTCAGGATCACGATGCGAAGGTGATCGGTCCGCCCGGGATATACGGCTCGCACCTGTTCTTCCGCCGATCTCCGCCGCCGTGTTCCTCGGACGAGGGGAACCACGGGGATCTCCCGGAGCGACGCCCATTCCCGTGTCACCACGATCCCCTCCCGCTTTTCAGGGATATCTCCAGAGTGCGATCGCCGGTTTCCAGCACGAGTCCCTCCGGAAAAGCCTCGACCGTGACCCCGGGATGCCGCCGTTCGATCTCGGCGTGGATCTCGGTGGCGGTCCGGCCTTCCCGGACCATTACCAGGACCGTGATCTGCGCGGTTGTCAGGATGCGTTCCGATTCCAGCGTTGTTGCCACGCGACGCAGACTTTCGTGATTTGCCAGCAAGACGCCGGAGACACCCATTACTACGAGCGTTATCACGGCGAGCGCGATCAACGTTTCCGCCAGGACGAAACCGGGGCACCGGAGACTTGCTTCGACGCTGGATGCCGGGCTGCCGCGAGAGTTCCGGCTCCGGTACCGCCCACGATACCTTTTATGCACGACGGCCCCCTTACTCACGACGATCCCCTTACTCACGATGATCCCCCGGGTTCTCGGCGGTGATCTCGTAGGGCAGACCGTCCGGTCCCGGCCGACGATACCGGTAATCCGTACCCCACGGTGATACTCCGGGAGGTCGGCGGAGGTAGGGCCCGTTCCACCCTCCCGGAATCGGGGCGAGTACCGGGATCCGGTACAACGCATCCAGACCCTGGTCGCTCGTGGGGTATGCTCCGGTATCGAGGTGGTAGTTCTCCAGGGCGATCTCGAACACCCGTATCTGGCTGTTCGCGGCGGTGACGCGGGCCTGTTCGACCTGTCGGATACCGAGATAACCGACGGTTCCGGTAAGGGTGAACACGATCGCCATGGAGATCAGCGTTTCCGCCATCGTCCACCCCGGTAGAGTGGGGTGTCCTGACACGTTACTCATACAAACCTCCCGAGAGTGAATGGGTGAGAATCGGAATCGCCACCCGTATCACGAGCCAGAGCAGTACCGACCCGGCTCCCGCTATCGCTGTCACCGGGGCCAGCCGCTCCGCTGCCTGAATAAACCGCGTGTATTTCTCCGCCCGGCTTCGGAGCGTGTCCCGGAGTCGTTGAACCAGGTCGTCTTCATTCCCGGCGGCGGTAAAGCAGTGCGCCAGGGCGCGGGGACAGCGCCGGTCTGCCAGGGCCGACCCGGGAGAGACGCCGGTGCTGAATTCCTGCGCTACCGTGAGGAGCACATCCCGATGCGGTTCCTCTTCTTCCCGGGCGGCTTTTTCCAAAGCCGCCACGAGACCGCACCCCTGGTCCAGAAAAAGCGCTGCCCGTGCCATACTCCGGTACCACCGGCGTATTCTCAGAAACCGGCGGTATCGCTCCAGGATCGGTGTGGCTGCCGCGCCGATCACGGCGAGCGCCCACCAGAGGTCTACCAGGAGCGTTCGCGGTTCGATCGTCCCCGGGTGCATGCGGTAGAGCAGTACCGCGCCGGCGGTGCTCCCCAGGAGAAGGACCGCGGGATACAGGAGCGCCTCTGCTGCGATCCGTCGCCGGGCACGGCGAAAGAGGCGTTCCCACTCGGCCCAGATCAGATCCATGGGGGAACTCCCGAGAGTGTTGCTTCCAGTCGCAGCGGGTCTCCCTGGAGACGCTGCGTACAGGTAAGAAGTATCTGACCGTCCAGCACCCGTTCCGGAACACCCAGTCCGCCCAGCCGCCGGACCGCACCGGCGGCGTCCTCCGCGTGTACCGTGGTCAGCACGAGATGACCGCTGAGAACTGCTTCCGTCAGGACGGGAGCGTGGTCTCCGTGGCGCACCTC
>SLRR01000229.1 GCA_007130865.1 Spirochaeta sp.
CGGAGCGTGTGCTCGTTCTTGACGTGAGTCTTCCTCCCGATCGGGTACATCTTGCGGCGGAACTGATCGATCCCTCGACCGGCAACACGCGCATGTCCCGCTCGGTAATCCGCGACGGCTCGGGACGACTCGAAACGGCGGTACGAGACCTGGCATCGCTCGTGCTTCAGGAGATACCCTCCCGGGGTACGGTGTTGAATCGCCGATTCGAGACGATACTCGTTTCGATCGGGGCGGTGGACGGCCTGGAACAGGGCGATACCGTCGTTTTTCGCGACAAGCCCGACGGAGTCGAACTCGGTAACGGAACGGTGACCGCTCTTGACGATCTGCTTGCGGAGGTGTCGTTCGTTCCGGAAGGCCCGGATACTCTCGTTGCGGGGCATACGGTGCAGCGTCTGGAAGAAAGGGATCCTGAACGAGCCCCTGTCGCAGCGCGTCCCGCCGAAGAGCGGAGATCACAGATGCTGGAGCTTATGAAGCGGATCTTTCGGCTCCCCTGACGGATTCTCTCGGCACGCCAAAAACGTCTTCACTTTGCTTCGTTCCTACGTTGTGGTGGCATATGCGCAAAGAGAGCCCCTTCATTGACAATCGATAAAACTTTGTCGTATATTGCGACCGCAAGTTGGAGACCCACTTCAGGAGGATAATATGACAATTGCAATCAACGGCTTCGGACGCATCGGCCGTAATGTATTCAAAATCGCGCTCGAACGTGGCGTCGAGGTGGTCGGAATCAACGATCTTACCGACACCAGGACCCTGGCTCACCTGCTCAAGTACGATTCTACCCAAGGTCGCTTTGATGGCACCGTGAGCTACGACGACAACCATATCATTGTAAATGATAAACCGTACAAAGTCTGCTCCGATCGCAGCCCGAAACAGATAGATTGGGGCGCCGCACCCGACGTCGTTATCGAATCCACCGGAGTATTCGTCGTTCGGGAGAGCGACAAGGGCGGGTACGGCGATCACTTGAAGAACGAGAAATACCCCGCCAAGAAGGTGATCCTCACCGTTCCGGCGAAGGATAAGATCGATAACATGATCGTCCTCGGCGTTAACGACGACGCGCTGAAAGCGGAGGACACGTGCGTCTCCAACGCGAGCTGCACCACCAACTGTCTCGCGCCGATCGCGAAAGTTCTGGATGAGCACTTCGGCATTGAGAGCGGTTTCATGACCACGGTACACAGTTACACCAACGACCAGGTGATGCTCGACGCACCTCACAAAGATCTGCGTCGTGCGCGCAGCGGCGCCGTTTCTATCATACCCACGACTACCGGGGCGGCCCGGGCGGTCGGGAAAGTACTCCCTCAACTTGACGGGAAACTCGACGGTGTCGCGATGCGCGTACCCACGCCGACTGGATCGATCGTAGACCTGGTGGTGAACGTCAAGAAAGAAACCACCGTCGACGAGGTCAACCAGGCGATGAAGAAAGCCGCCCAGGGATCGATGAAAGGTATCCTGGAGTACACGGAAGACCCGATCGTTTCGGTAGACGTCATCCACAACGAGCACAGTTCGATCTTTGACGCCCAGAGCACGATGGTCATGGGCAAAACGATCAAAGTCTTCAGTTGGTACGACAACGAGTGGGGTTACTCCTGCCGCGTAGTCGAGCTGGCACAGAAACTGGTCTGATCATTACGGCGGGCCCGCGTCGCACGCGACGTGGACCCGATCGACATTTCCGCATTTCTCGTCCCCGGGAGGTAACACGATGGCGTTGCGTACCGTTCAGAATACAGATATCACGGGCAAGCGCGTCCTCATGCGCGCTGATTTCAACGTACCCCTCAAAGAGGGAGAGATAACCGACGACACTCGTATCCGGGCAGCCCTCCCGACGATCCGGCATATACTGGAGCAGGGTGCATCCCTGGTTCTCATGAGTCACCTGGGGCGACCCAAGGGTGAGCGGGAAGCCAAATACAGTCTTCGCCCGGTGTCCGCCCGTTTGCAGGAGTTGCTGGGTGTACCGGTGTCGATGGCCGAGGATGTAGTCGGCGATACCGTCGGTTCACAAGCGGCGGCGCTCAAGCCGGGAGAGGTCCTGCTCCTGGAAAACGTCCGTTTCTACAAGGAAGAAACGGAAAACGACATCGAGTTTGCTCGCAAGCTCGCACAACTGGGCGAAGTTTTTGTAAACGACGCATTTGGTACGGCGCACCGCGCCCACGCTTCCACGGAGGGAGTGACCAGATTCCTGCCTTCCTGCGCGGGCTTGCTGATAGAGAAGGAGATCTCCTTCTTTCAACCCGTTCTGGAGAACCCGGAAAAACCGATGGTCGCGGTGATCGGCGGCGCTAAGGTGTCCTCCAAGATCGCCGTACTCGAAAGCCTGGTTCCCAACTGCAGCACGATGATCATCGGCGGGGGAATGGCCTACACCTTTCTCAAAGCGCAGGGACACGAGATCGGCACGAGTCTTGTAGAACCTGATTACCTGGATACAGCGAGGCAGTTTCTCCAGGCGGCGTCAAAAAAAGGTGTAGACGTGATTCTACCGGAGGATCACCTGGTGGCGGCGACGTTCGAAGAGAGCGCTGTACCGGAGACGGTGGACAGCGTCGAGATTCCGGCGGATCGCATGGGCATGGATATCGGGCCGAAGACGATCCGACGCTGCCTGGACGCGATAGCAAAAGCGCGAACGATCGTCTGGAACGGACCAATGGGTGTTTTTGAGTTTGACAGTTTCTCCACCGGCACCCGGACCGTGGCGGAAGCGATCGCCGACTCCGGCGCGATTACCGTGGTAGGTGGCGGAGACAGCGTCGCCGCGGCGAACCAGTTTGGAATCGCGGATAAATTGAGCCACGTCTCCACCGGTGGAGGCGCTTCACTGGAGTTTCTGGAAGGCAAGACCCTTCCTGGAATCGTAGTACTTCAGGATTGACCAAAGGAGCCACCCATGCGAACACCCTATATCGCGGGAAACTGGAAAATGCACATGAACCGCGCCGACGCGCGCGCTCTGGCGATGGAACTGAGAGATAAACTCTCCGGCGTGTCCCCCCGGGTCATGGTAGCGCCACCCTTCACCTCGATCGAAACAGTAGCGACCGTCCTGCAGGGAAGTAATATTATGACCGGGGCTCAGAATATGGCACCCGCCGCAAGCGGCGCTCATACCGGAGAGATCTCTCCGCTGATGCTCAAGGACGCAGGAGCTTCCGTGGTGATCCTGGGACACTCCGAACGACGCCACTCCTACGGCGAACACGACCAACTGATCAACGAGAAAGTGCACCTGGCGCTGGAGGAGAAGCTGGAAGTGATCCTCTGCGTGGGGGAGACTCTGGCCGAGCGCGAAGCGGATCGCGTCGCAAAGGTGGTACGGACCCAGCTCGCGGGCGGCTTGAAAGGCGTCACCACGGAACAACTTCAGAACGTAACGATCGCCTACGAGCCGGTCTGGGCGATCGGAACCGGCAGAACGGCGACTCCCGACGACGCAGACGCGGTACACGCGGAGATCCGTCGTGTCTTCACGGATCTGTACGATGCGGCCCAGGCGGAAAAAATCGTCATACAGTACGGTGGATCGGTCAAACCGGACAACGTTAAGGGCTTAATGGGACGCGACAATATTGACGGAGCCCTCGTAGGTGGTGCATCCTTGAAGACTGACAGTTTTGTTCCGATAGTACAATTCGACACGTGAGGTTTTGATGGGTTTTCTTGGAATTTTATTAATGGTTGTTTTTGTCTTGAGCGCGCTTTTTCTCATACTGATAGTGATGCTTCAGGACGAGGGCGGAGACGGTCTGGGCGGTATCTTTGGCGGTGGCGGCGCTTCGCAGGTTGGCAACCGGAGCGGCAACATCCTCACCCGTATCACCAGCGTACTCGCTGCGGTATTTCTTCTCAGCTCCTTCGGCCTGGCGTGGCTCAACCGCACCCCTGACGGCGGCGATGTCGAAGCGGCGGCGCGGCGGCTGGAAGCGCAGCAGGGTGGGAGCGTCGAATGGTGGGTCACCGACGACGATAGTCCTCAGGCGGCGCCGGACGGCGAGTAAGTACGGTGCGAGTAGCGGTACTCTTTTTTGGTGCCGGGAAACGCGACGGCGTTCTCGATCTCGCCCGTGGCATAGCGGAGAGCCTCGAGAAATCCGGACACCTGGTCGATCTCATCGACGGCGAGAGAGAGGCCGGCAAGAAACTCACCGCCTACGAGTACCTGGCAGTGGGAACGGCGGTTACCTCTTCGTTCGGTGGTCGGATCGCACCGAGTGTCGCTGAATTCCTCTCTCAGTCGGGCATGCTGGGAGGTAAAAAGAGTTTTGCCTTCATTCTGAAAGCTCCCCTGGGTTCCCAGAAAGCACTGGCCCGCCTGATGCGCACCATGGAGCAGGAAGGCCTGTTTCTCCGTTTCTCAGAAACACTCCGATCACGGGAGGAGGCGGCGGAGGTCGCTCGCCGCCTGAAGCTCGAACGGTGACCAGCCACTACAGCGTACTGGGAATCTCCGCGAGCGCTTCTCCGGAGGAAGTTCGCGGAGCCTACCGTAAACAGGTAAAGGCGGTACATCCCGACCTCAACCAGGGGACCTCCGACAGCGTGGAGCGCATGAAGGAACTGGTCTCCGCCTGGGAGGTGCTGGGCGATCCGGTAATGCGTCGGGAATACGACCGCAGAAACGGATACCTCAGCGGTCGGGACGCAAAACCGGAGAGCGAGTTCGATTACGCGGAGTTCCTCCGCGCGCGGCGACACGATCGGGAATCGCAATCGAAGCTGGTTTTTTACGATCTGCTCCACGATAATCCCGACGAAGCGTTGCTTGTCTACGATTCTCTGTGCGCTACCGGCGACTTTGAGCTGTACCAATACCTGGATCGGGAAGACTTCATGGACTGTGCGTTCCTGCTGGCCGAAGAGTACGAGTCCAGGATGGAGTTTCGTCGAGCTTTCGATCTTTACGCAGCGATCGTTCGTTTTGAGCAACGCCGGCCGTATTTCCGGCACTTTATGGCCGACGTGTACGATCGCCTCCGTACGGTAGTATGTTTTCGGATGCCCGCGGTGGAATGTGCTGAGACGGTGTTGAACGCCCTTCACCAGATGATCGACTGGGAGTTACCCCGGAAGGACACCGCGTTCTGCTACCGCAAGATCGCGGAGCTTCACCTTCAGAACGGTGATCGTCGCGCGGCGTACCGTAACCTGCAGCGCGGTCTCGCCCTGGACAGCCGGTTGGCGGGAGTGAAGAAACTACAGCAGGAACTCGGATATTTTGAGACGGTATGATATGGTACGGATTATGACTGAAAAAGCAACGAGAAGGACCGGAATCCTGGTCTACCGGATCGTCCTGGCGACGATACTCCTCGGAATCGCGCCGGGCGTCACTGCGCAGATCCTGGATCGACCTGTGGCGGTGGTGCGCCTCACGGAGACGGTAAACATAGGGCAGAGGGAAATCCGCCGGCAGGTAGAGTTGCTTGAGCAGCAGATGGGACGTGAGTTAACCGCGCGCAACCGCGAGGAAGTTCTCGAAGCCCAGATCGGGGACGTGCTGCTTCGACAGGCGGCGCGACGCGCAAACATACGCGTCACGGAGGACGAGGTCAATCAGGCGATCAACGCGCAACGACAACAACTGGGACAACCCGTGAGTGATGCCGACTTCCGGCGTATCGTGGAGGAACAGACCGGCCTCTCCTGGGAGGAGTACCGGCAGGAGATCCGCACGCGCCTCGTGCAGGAACGTTTCATTCTCGATCGCGCCCAAGGTCGTTTTGGCGAGATTCAGGAACCGACCGCCCGGGAAATCCGGCAGGTCTACGAGGAAAACGCTCACCAGTTCACCAATCCCGCGATGGCCCGGTTTGAGCATCTCTTCTTCGACCTAAGAAACCGTGACCCCGACCGCGAGCGTGAACTGCGCCAGCAGGCTCAGCGCCTGGCGCGGAACCTCGAACGGGGAACGGCCACGTTCCAACAGTTGATGAGAGCCTCCCTGGACGACGTGAATTACGCCGGCGGCGACTTTGGCTACCTTATTCGCGGGGACCAGACCGCTTTGGAGCGGCTCGGGCGTTCTTTTGTCGAGACGGTACTCGACATGGAAGAGGAAGATATCTCCGGGGTGATCGAGAGCAACGTAGGGTTGCATATAGTTCGGATTACGGATCGTCGAAGTCCCCGCATGCTGCAGCTGGGAGATCCTCTGCTTCCCGGTGAAAGCGTTACCGTCCGGGACCAGATCCGGTCCTACATAGTATCCCAGCGGCAACAGGAGATCTTCCAGCAGTCTATCGAGACGGTACTGGACGAGCTGAAACAGGAAGCAGAAATCCGACGCTTCCCGGAAAACCTTGACTGGTAAGCCCGGTGTCACGCCGTAAAGGCCGACGCCTGGCCGTACAGGCGCTGTACAGCTGGGACGTGGGCAATACAGATCCGGAGGTCCTCGCGACGTTTCCCTGGTACGATTCAAAGTCGGGGAACGGTATCGACGGCACTCTCGATTTTCCGCGGTTGATCCTTCAGGGAACCCTGGAGAATATCACCGAGATCGACGACCTGATCCGCAAACACCTGGAACACTGGGACATGGATCGCCTTGCCCGCGTAGACCTGGCGATCCTGCGCATGGGGACGTACAGCCTGCTATACCAGCCGGCGATTCCCGCTCAGGTTACGATCGACGAGGCTGTGGAGCTCGCCAAGGAACTATCCACGGATGAGGCGTACCGGTTTATAAACGGCGTTCTGGACGGTGTGCGACGACGTGTCCAGGACCGCGAGGACGATTGAGCGATGCGCCGTTTCCTGAAAGACACGGTACGGCACCGTTGGTTTTTCCCGGCAGCGGCCCTTCTTTTTACGATATTCACCGCGATAATCCTCACGCTCTCGATCGGCACGATCCGGACGCGAGCGTTCTTCGATCGAACGGTACGGCGTATAGAAATTCTCGACCGTCGCGGTGAATACGACGACGATTACCACCGTGAACTCCGTGATGCCGCGCGGTACGCCCGTTCCACGTCGGACTGGCGCAAGTTGCTGCAGCTGGCCTGGAAGAGCCACGAACCGGAGCGCTGGTCCACGCTGCAGGAACTGGCGGAAATCGCCGTGGGAGCGCTTCCCCGGGACGCTCGGTGGAGAATTATCGGCGCTTACGCCGCGGTACGGCGAGGCGATCGCGATTCCGCCCGGGATCTCATCATTCCGATCGAACCGGCGGGCGAAACCGTTCAGCATCTGCATATTCTGGCAGCGCTCGAACCGGGGCGGCCCGATCGATCGCTGGAGCGCCTGCGGGAATATCGTGACGCTTACGAGGAACTCGACACAGTCCGGTCCGTAGCAGAAGCGCTCGATAATCCGAGTCGGGAAGCGCTTACCGCCGCGTGGGATACGACCGGGGTGTCCGCTTTCGGAATCAACAGTGCACTCCACGCCGCAGTCGACGATGACCGGGAAGAAACTCGGCAGATGCTGGAACTACTCTGGACGGAGGGACACGAGGAAACGGCCCTCCTGTATCTGGCGGCGTGGCTCCGCGATACGGATCGGTTATTCCGTTACCTGCGGCGACTCTCTCCGCAACGCGCAGTGGAACCGGAGATTCTTCTTCTGCAGGCGGACGCATATCTGGTACAGGCGCAGTGGAGGGAAGCACGCGCGATATACCGGGAACTGCAGGAGCTGCATCCGGAATACAGCGCGATACCGTTCGTGAACGATGCGGTACTCTCCGTACGGCACGGCGGGGGCGATCCTCTGAAAATCCTCCTGCGCGGTGACACCCGGCATCCCCGCAACCGGGACCTTCAGCTCTTCCTTGCTCAGCAGCTTGTCCTCGCGGATCGCCAGGAGGAGGCGATATCCCGGCTGGAGAAATTCCTTGAAATTTACCCACGGGAACACTCGGTGTGGCTCATGAATCGCCTCTTGCGGGCCCGCCGGGAAACCGCGGCCGGAGCGCCACCGGAACGGCTGGAGGGAGATTTCTGGACGTACCTCAACCAGCATGACGACGCCCACTCCGTGGCGGCATTTCTCGGGCGCCTCCTCCTGATACGGGGAAACACCGAGAGTCTTGCAGAGCTTCGTCGCCGGTATCCGCCGGAGACCGGCGCATGGGCGGCAACGCTTCACCTGATCGCCGCGGTGGGTTCGCACCGGATCGCCGACGCGGAGGAGCTTCTGCCCCTGACCCGTGAGGAAAGCGAACTCCCCTGGACGGGCTGGTACAACAGAGCGCTCTTTGCACTTCAATACCTGCCGATGCCGGAGGCCGGCGCCGCGGTCTCGGCGTTTCGTACGTGGTGGGAGCGGGATGCTCTGCTTCCGCCGGAAATCGACGATCGGGTCCGGACTGAGCTGCTGTTGCTGGAAGCCGAGTACGCCCGGCTTCGGGAAGATCACTCCCGTGCGCGGGAACTGCTGGACCGGGCGATCAGTATTTCTCCCGAAAGGGAGCGGCTTTACAGTTACCGGACACTTCTTGCACCCCGGGATTGAACATGCTAACCTCAGCGCGATGATTCGAATCAAGACGGCCCGTCAGCTTGCGGGTATCCGCGAGTCCTGCCGCCTGCTGGGAAGCGTTCTGGAAACACTGGAAAACTCCGTCACCACAGGTATCACCACAGCCGGACTCGACGCGATCGCCCGACAAGAGATCAAAGCCCTGGGCGGGAAACCCTCGTTCCTGGGATACCAGGGATTTCCCGGCGCGTTGTGTACTTCCGTCAACGAAGAGGTGATCCACGGAATTCCCGGGGACCGCGTTCTGCAGCGTGGAGATGTTATCTCGATTGACTGCGGGGTCGTCTACGATGGGTATTACAGCGACTCCGCCGTAACGGTACCGGTAGGTACGGTGTCCCCGGAAGTGGAAAAACTTCTGCAGATTACACAGGAAGCGCTTGAACGAGGGATCCAGGCCGCGTGCCGGGGTAACCGCGTAAACGATGTCTCCCGTGCGATCTACCAGGTGATAAGCGAACACGGCTACGGCGTGGTACGGCCGTACTGCGGGCACGGCGTCGGCCTTGCTATCCACGAGGACCCGCAGATCCCGAATTACGTCGGCCGCGGACCCAATCCACGCCTCAAATCCGGTATGGTGATCGCCGTAGAGCCGATGGTAAACCTGGGTGGTGACGACATAGAAGTCCTCGACGACGAATGGACGGTAGTAACCGCGGACAACACCGTTTCGGCACATTTTGAGCACACCCTCGCGATCCTTGGAGATCACACCGAAGTGCTTACCCGCAGACGATCAGAATCATTACATTCTAGTGCGGAGGTTTCTGCCTGATGCGTAAGCTCGTTTCGTCGCGGCACCTGTTTCTCGTAAACGTCCTTCTTTTCGGTCTACTCCTGGGAGTTCTGCTCTCGGTGGGACTGTTCTCCTGTTCAACCCGTACACCTTCGGGCACCGCGGAAGTATCCGCCCGGGACAGGGATACTCTCGTACCGACGGACCTGGCGAGCCTGCAGGAGAGCTTTCGCGAAGTCGCCTCCGTGGCCGCGCCGAGCGTCGTGAGAATCGACGTGGAAGAGGTTCGAACCCAGGCATTGCCCCGGGACGAGGACACACCCTGGTTCGACTTCTTCTTTGGAGAACCCGACGGGGATCCCGGCGACCGGGACCGGCAGTTTCGCACCCAGGGACTCGGCTCCGGCGTAATTGTACGCCGGGTGGATGATATCTACTACGTGCTCACCAACGATCACGTCGTTGGTAACGCGTCGGCGATAACGATCACTACCGACGACGGCGAGGAGTATAGCGGCGACGTAGTCGGTACCGACTCACGAAAGGACCTGGCGCTACTGTCGTTTGTCACGTCCGACGATATACCGGTAGCAGGTCTGGGAGACTCGGATACACTTCAGGTGGGAGACTGGGTTCTCGCTATCGGCAGCCCCTTCGGATTCCAGTCCACCGTGACCGCCGGCATCGTGAGCGCCGTCAATCGGCGTGGCGGACCCGACGGAAATATCAGCGATTTCATTCAGACCGACGCAGCGATCAACCGCGGAAACAGCGGCGGCGCTCTGGTCAACCTCCGCGGCGAGGTAGTAGGAATCAACACGTGGATCACCTCCCAGACCGGCGGAAGCATGGGGTTGGGTTTTTCAATCCCGATAAACAACGTGATCCGCTCGATCGACGACTTCATCGAGACCGGCTCGGTACGATACGGCTGGCTCGGCGTAAGTATTCGCAGCGCCACCGCGGAAGTCGTATCCGAGATGGATCTTCCCAACCGACGCGGAGCACTGGTACATCACGTCTTCCTTGAATCTCCGGCGGACACGGGCGGACTGCTGCCGGGCGACTTCATTACGGAGATAAACGGCGTGCGGGTGCAGGATTCGGACCAGCTCGTCCTGGAGGTCGGTGAACTTCCGGTGGGACGGATCGCCCGGTTTGAGGTGATCCGGTACGGAGAGCCGACCTCGCTGGAAGTCCGGATCGCCGAGCGCGAGTCGGACCGGCAGATCGCGGAACTAAACCGGCGGCTCTGGCCGGGAATTTCGGTATATCCCCTGACCGAACAGGTGCGCTCCGAGATCGACCTGTCAGAGACCGTTCGGGGCGTGCTCGTTAGTACCGTGGAGAGCCGAACGCTTGCCGCCGCAGCGGGCCTGCGCGTCGGCGATATCATAACCGCCGTGAACGGCAACGACACCCCCAGGATGGTCGACTTTTACCGGTCGATCAATGAGAGCGATACCGCTCCGACATATACCGTTCTCCGGGACGAATCCACCATTGAGATCGGAATAGAACGATGAGCGACAAGATCTTCATACCTTACGACACGGTCCGGAACAACGCGATCGTCCTGGCGAAGCAGATACACGATGAGGGGTTTGTTCCCGACGTGATCTACGTGAGCCTGCGCGGTGGTGCGTACATGGGGAACGTGATCAGCGAGTTTTTCAAGTTTGTGCGGCGCGGTCAGCGCCCGGTGTTTTATGCCGCGGTGGTAGCCCGCTCCTACACGGATATCCGCGCGCAGGAGCGGGTGAGCGTCGACGGCTGGACGTACAGCCCGGAGTTTCTCCGTTCCGGCGACCGGGTGCTCCTGGTGGACGACATCTTCGACACGGGCAGAACCGTAAACCACCTGGTCGAGGTAATCCTGGAGAAGGGCATACCCCGAACGGACGTTCGCATAGCCGTGCACGATTACAAGATCCGTCATTACGCCGGCGAACGACTCCCGATACAACCGGACTATTACTGCAACAAACACGAGGTCAAGACACCGGAAGAAGACCACTGGATCCATTACCTGAGCCACGAGATGGTGGGACTCATCCCGGAAGAAATCGACGCGAACTACCGGGACGAACGGGTCCGTCCGATCCTGCACGGTTTACCATGAGGCCGGTTCCGGAATAAGACCGGACGATCAGGACACAAAAAAGCCGGAGGCGCGATGCGCTCCGGCTTTTTTGTTCCGCTCCGGGCTGGCCGGGAACGATCTTCCCGGTGCAACGCGGCCGGAGGCGCGGCGCTGGTTCCCGGGCGATGGTTTGGGAAGCGCGAACCTATTCCCAGCGCCAGGTGGGGTTGTTTGGATCGGCCACGTAACTCTCCGTAGCCCAGAGGCCGCTCTGCTCGGTCAGCGCGAACACCGTGTCGTCCCCGGGAAGGCGGAGCATGCCGCTGATACCCGCGGTAATGAGCTCCGTGGAGCGGTAGTTGCCGCCGGGGTCGGAGAACGAGAGCGAGGAGAAATCGTCGTTATCGTCGCCGCCGGGTGTGACATCAAAGTAGCCGCGGCGGACACTCCCGTCAAAGGTGATCGTCGAGACGAGAAA
>SLRR01000012.1 GCA_007130865.1 Spirochaeta sp.
CCGGTTGCGCGTGGTCGTGCGGGGGATAACTGCTCCATTTTCCGGGGTGGTTGATCACCTCACCGAGTACCATCTCGCTCTCCGGAGCGGTGGCGGCGTCAAAGATCGTCCGCACCGTGCGTGTGCTGGTATCCTGGAGCGTACCCTCGCCAAACCGGTCGGACCGGTACTCACCGGGTTTCCAGAGCCGGGGAGGAAACACTTTGGAGTTGCGAACCCGCTGTACCGCGAGCTCCGCCGTGCCTTCCACGGAGCTGATCGTCACCACCGTCCCGGCGGGTACGTGCAACGCCGTGGGTTCCTCGTCGAGCAGGCTGGTCCGCACGATCTCTTCCCGGACCGATTCGTCGCCGCGACTCCATTCAAACCACACATGGCCGGTCATGAGAAGAAAGGCTCGTTCCTTCTCGTCGTTGTTGGACCAGGAGTCGCCCGCGCCCAGTTTAAGTATCCCGAAGTCCATCAGCATATTACTGTGAGCTCCGTCGAGTTCCGTTATCGCCGTATACCCTTCCGGAAAGGGCTTCCCTTCTCTACGTATAATCAAACCATCTCCTCCAATCGTACCGTGCGCCCCTCCTTGAGGGATCGGGCGCACGCCTCAGCGAGCAGCACTGCCGCCCGGCCGTCCTCACCTGTCACCGGCATCGGTTGCCCGCTCCGGGACAGCGTCTCCACAAACATTCTAAACTGATTTACGTACGCCTGGTGGTACCGTTCCACGAAAAACCGTGGCAACGCCGGGTTGTGGTACCCCTTGTCGTCACCCAACGTCACCGTATGGTCGCGCATGTTGTCCGCATTGAGAACCCCTTTCTCCCCGTGTACCTCTATCCGCTGATCGTACCCGTAAGGGGCCTGCCGGGAGTTCTCGATAATCGCCTGCGCGCCGGACCGGTACCGCAGGATCGCGATCGCCGTATCCACGTCGCCGGCTTCACCGATCGCGGGATCGATCATCACGCTGCCAAAAGCGGTTACCGACTCCACCTCCGGTCCAAGGAGAAACCGCGCCATGTCCAGGTCATGGATCATCATATCCTTGAAAATACCACCGGACGCCTTCACGTACTCCGCCGGCGGCGGGGAGGGATCCCGGCTGGTAATCCGCAGCACGTGGGGCGCTCCGATCGCTCCCGTCTCGAGCAACCGTTTCATCTCGGCGAAGTTCCGGTCAAACCGGCGGTTGAACCCGACGTGGAGGTGAACCCCGCGCTTTTTGACCGCCGCCAGCGCGTCGTCGATCGCGTCCAGCTGCAGGTCGATCGGTTTCTCGCAGAATATGTGTTTTCCCGCGGCCGCCGCCTGTTTTATCTGAGGAGCGTGCTGATCGGTACTGCTCGCGATCAGGACCACGTCCACTTCCCCGTCGTCGAGCGCGTCTTCCACACTCGTGTACAGCCGGGGCAGCTCGAACTTCTCCACCACCGCCTGCGCACGCGACCGGTCCAGATCGTACACGCCGCGCACCTGCACGCCCTCTACCTGACGCTCCAGCAGTTCCACGTGATAACTCCCGATCCGCCCCGCTCCCAAGACTGCTACTTGTAATGATTTCATCCTGTGATTCCTCTTTCCTTGTTCAGATGTTCAGGGCCGACTTCAACTTGGTTATAGAGAAATCGTGCCCCACCAGAAATGCAACCTTGCCTTCTTTCAGAATGAAAGAGAGGTTGTATATAAGTTCATTGGTTTCCTCCGGCTCAAGCGTTATCCCGAGAATGTGGTTCCGCGGGATATAGGTATACCGATAGCCGTAATCCGCTTCCCTGGGCAGTTTGATCTCCTTGGTGCGGTTGATCACTACCAGTTCGTGCTCATTTGCAAGAAAGAGTGAGTCCTGCAGGACCGGCTCCCCGGCGGGAGTCTCGGGATCGACCGTCTCGCCGGCGCGATCCTCCAGACCCATGTACGGCTGATACTCGATCACCTTGATATCGTCGCTCTTGAACTCCCGGGCGATAAGAGTCTCGTACAGAGCCGACTTGCTGTCCCGGTTCTCATCGATCGAATCGAGATCGATCGGTGCAACCTTATCCAGATACTTCTGCCGGATTATGCGAATCGCCTTTTCAACCGGACCGATCTCAACGGGGTTGAAGGTGAGTACGTAGATCTGGTCCACCGTACCCAGGACGAACTCCCCCACGAGAATGTTGCTCACGTGCTGAAAGTACAGGATCTGCCTGTACGAAATTTCCGTGAGATCGACATCGGCTTTGGTTCTCTGCATAAGGCAGATCATGTCCTCGGTAAACGCAACCACCGTGTGATACAGCGGCATCCCCTTCCTGACGTTCCGTCGTTCCACGTTGATCGGGATTTTTACCGCGTACAGCGCGTTCTCGATCGTGGAGCGATACCGCAGGAACTGCTGCGGGATATCGTCACCGGTCTCGATCGGCGCAACCCACGGACCAAACCGTTCGTATTCTCTCTGCAACGACTCCATGACAAGGGCCTCCTCTTCCTTACCTTTTACGTCGTTACCCCGGACCGGTCAGTCCAGCATAACAACACGCTGTTCCCGGAAGGATCGGGTCAGCGCAAACCCTACCCGCGTCGCTTCCGTGCCGTCGCGGGCAACCACCGCGGGAGCCGTTCCGTTGCGTATTCCGTCGATGAAAGCCTGGGCTTCGTTCAGGAATCCCTGTTCAAACCGCTCGTAAAAATCCTGCACACATTCCCGTCGCGCTCCGTGACCATCCAGTATCTCCACCCGGTTCTTTTCCGGAGTGATCCCGATCTTGAGGATTCCTTTGGTACCGGTGATCTCCGTGTGAGTATCGTGACCGTGAAACGCGGTGCGACTCGCCGAGAGCACCGCCATCTTGCCGTCCCGGAAGCGTGCAACCGCAACGGTGTTGTCCGCATCGCGGACCTCAGCAAACCCGGGATGGGCGTAGCTCCCGCCGATCGCGTAGACGCTCTCCACCTCCGACCCGAGGAACCAACGAGCCAGGTCTACGTCGTGGACGTTCATGTCCAGAAAGATCCCGCCCGAAGTGGGAACGAAACCGATCTGGAACTCCGCGTA
>SLRR01000101.1 GCA_007130865.1 Spirochaeta sp.
AACTCGCGGTACGCCTCGGTCAGCACCACGAACCCCGGGGGCACCGGCAAGCCGGCTGCGATCATCTCGCCCAGGTTCACGGCCTTCCCGCCGGCCTGCGCGATATCGTGACTGCTGATTTCGCTCAGCGGACGGATTTCTGAATGTACCATCGCTATTACTCCTTTTAACTCGTACGCCGCGTGTCGTTGAGGCGGCTCCCTTCGAACTGTTTACCGCGTGCGCCTGGGGCCGTCCCCTCAACCCGTATACCGCGCGTCCCCGGGGCGGCTCCCTTCGGCCCGACTACCGCGTGTCCAGGACGCGGCTGGTATACGGCAGGGCGAGGTGGAGGGATCCCTCCGGCAGCCGGAGTACGCGACAGGCAGCGTCCTCGTACACGCGGAGCATCACCTGGAGCGTCTCCGGATCCGCACCGACCTGCATCCGTTCCCGCAGGGACTGCTTCATCCCGAGCAGAAGCCGGAAGAGAATCTCCGCGTGCTCCTCTGCGTTGTCGATCCGGAACTCACCGTTCGAAATTCCTTCCTGGAGTATTCCGGCAAAAAGCGGCACCGTCTGCGTCCGCAGCGTCTCCACGATCGCCTTCTCGAGCTTGAGATTACCCGCGTCGGAAAACGCCTTCTCCATCGCCTCCCGCGTATCCCGCCGCTGCGACTTGAAGAGCTGACTGGTCTCGATCATCCGATTCAGCTTCTCCACCGCGGAGAGCCCCTCCTGACTCGCCGCTTCTTGGAGGGTTTCCAGCCCCTCGGTGATATAGTCCCGGGTGATCGCCTGGACGATCTCCTCCTTGGACGAGAAGTGGTGGTAGAACGCGCCCTTTGATACACCGACTGCGTCGATGATCGCCTGCACGGTGGTTTTCTCGTACCCGCGCTCCGAGAAGAGCCGTACCGATTCCCGGATGATCGCCGCCCGCGTTTCCGCTAATCCCATGTTCTGCTCCTGAGTTATTAATACTGACCGCCAGGTCGAAAGTCCGACCGACCGTCGGTCTGTTCTGTTACGAGAACAATATAGAGGCAAACGTACGTGCAGTCAAGCCTTTTTTTTCGAACTCGGCGTCAAGCGCCTCCTGCACCACGAACACCGCATAGGACAGGTTATGCCGCGATCCGTGTGCAGGTTCCGAGAACGGACCGTTCATCGTCATTCCGGATTGGGATACGTCACGCCGGAACAACGGCGTAACGGAGAAGGCATCCGATGGTAAACACGATGCGTATCCGGGTCAAACTGTTCGTCTTGAATCCCATGGTAGATAATGACCCGGTGGAACGGGTAGTGCGGAAGAAGAGTCTATCGGTGTCGAGCACGCAGGATTCGATAGATGATCTGCGATGGTGGCTGAGTCGGCCCGTACGGGAACGCCTGGAGGAAGTGGAAGCGGGACCGCACCGCGTCGGTCCGATCCCGACGCAGAAGTTGTTGATCCTAAGGGTTTCGCCTGCTAAAGTTCTTCTCGTGAGAGATTTACTGACCCGTTCAGTAATAAAAACCCTCGGATCGGTCCTTGTGACTATGGTCGTTTCCGGTTGTACGACGTTCACCTCCAGGGATAACCACGATATCGCGCAACTGGAACGGAACATTCTCCTGTGGAACGCGTTTGCATCGGAGGATCCGGAATTACCCGGGATACCTCCCGCGACTGCGTTTGATTTTCCCGAGTTGGAACCTCTGGTCCGAGAAATCAACTCGTTATTCAACCTTGCGTTCCGTATTATGACCGGTACCTATTCAACATTCGAGCGTGCCGGTTTTGGATCGGGTGACGCTGTTTCGATCAGTGATCCGGAGACGCCGGTCTTCCGGAGCCTCGTCCGCGTCTCCCTCGATCGGGGGAACGAAACGGAAGATCCCTTCGTATACGGCGTCCTCCTGAACGCGTCGGGGTGGGTGTTTACGGTAAAACATCCGTTTGAGCCCCGAAACGCGAGCATCACCGACGTATATCTCAGTACAAAGGACGGTGTCGGGCGCAATCCCCTGGTCTACCGAAACATCGACACAAACTCCAATATCATGATCGCTCGTTTTGATGTTTCCGGGGACACCGAACCGGGCACGATACTCGATCAGACGGTTCCGCTGCTGGCGCTTTCCCCGCACTTCTCGTACCCCGACGCGGGAGACCTCGTTTGGGCGGGAACCGCGGATCCGCCGGTCCAACTTACCGTCCTTGAGACCGGTCGAACCCTGAGTCTCGGTGAAGGCAGGGTTTACGAGGACAATATCGTCACGAATACTCGCGATGAATTGAATGAACTAAAAAGTGGCACGCCGCTGTTTGGCCGGGACCGTACGATTCACGGTCTCTACTACCACCGCTCGACCGACGGTACCACCGGTGGATTCGCGGCATTATCGGACATACCGCGCCAGGTCGGCCGAATAATTCTTGGATTGCTTGTACAAGGACAAAGCGAAAGGGGTTTACCGTGAGTCTTCTCGCATTGCGCCTCCTGGTAGCTGTCGTATTCATAATCGTGGAGACGGTGTTTTTTGTTGCGCTTCATACGTACTTCTCCGGGCCCGTGGACCGGATAAGAAAGTGGTTTATTCATCAGAACAAGCGAACCGTGTCTATCCTGCTCCCGGTTCTCTTCTTCACAAACTTCGGAGTTACGTTTCTCTTTTCCGGGTTGATCACGCCGGCACCTGCACCGCACATACCGAGCCGAGAAGCGTCGGGCGTCACCCGCACGTTTTCCGTTGCGTTGCAGGAACCAACTCCGGAAACGACGTTACCGGCGTCGTCACAACCATCAGCCCCGAACGCGATGAACGTCGGCGCCTCAAGCGGACTCGGAACTGTGGAGGAACCGATTCCCGGTATCCCCGCGGACAATACGCTCGAGTAGCAGCCCGAGGATTCACTCCAATCGTGACCGTGCGGTCTCACACCGGTCCATCCCCCGCCGAACCACGTCCTGCATGTCCCGGACGAATCACCGAGTCGAGTGCTCCACGGCACGATGAGGAGGCTTTCACACCTGATCGTGATCGCCCGGTTCTTCTGCGTCACGGGCAAGGCGTTGGATATGGTTGCGCCTAGGTGCGTGCGGCAGGATCGCCGGAATAATATCAACAATTTTAGCAGCAGTTAGAACCGCTTCTCTGTCTGCGGGAGGCTCGTAAAAAAAATAAAATTTTAAGTTGACAGGTCACATCAATGGCTTTACTATTTAGATTGGTTTGTTTATTTTCCAAATACTGACTTTGGAGGTGGTATTATGAAGTGGCAGGGTTATAACGAGACCGTGACTAATCACGTGGACAATGCTGTTTTTAAGATCTTCAAGGGACGATCGCTGCTGGTGATTGCTTCGCTTGCAGCGGTGGTGATGGTTGCTGCAGCCAGTTCCAAGTGGAGCTGGTGATCTCTCTCGTTTCACTTTTATAAACCTTCGGGTGCTTTCCGAGAGGTAATTGAGGGGCGTTTACATACGCCCCTTTTTGCCCACCGGGCAGACAGTTCTCGCGTACCAAATAGCTCTACGTAGTATCTTTTATCGTTTCTCTATACGTGGTACACTCCTGCGGTGAGCACATCAGCGCGCGTGTACGTCGGTACCGTGGTCGTTCTGTGCGTTGTGATCTTTGGGCTTTTTGCGTTCCCTTTTAGTCCGGCAACGTACGTCCTGGCGCTACCGTTGTTAACGATAGCATCGTTCTTCACTCAGGTGTATGAACTTGAAGTATCGCCTCGCTGGTTCCTTTCCACCCACGCAACGATCGCAACAACCGCACTTTACGTGGGCGATCTACCGCTGGCGTTGTGGGTCATACTGATATCGACAGTCGGCGCGGAGACAGTTCTTCGGTGGGGTAATGTCAAGCAATCGTTTTGGCGGTTTTTGACCCCGGTAGTATTTAACATCTCCCAGCTTATCGTGTGCGTCAGCTTCGCCGGCCTGACATACCGGTTGGTTACTCTGATCGTACCAACAACAGGACAACCTTATCTGGCGATGGTGGTCTCCTTTCTTGCATACCTCCTCGCGAATACAACCCTCGTCGCTACAATCATAGCTCTGACGTCGGAAGCGCACTTTATCAGACTGGTTCGGTCATGGATTAAAACGTACCACTTGCAGCTGTTAACTATGGGCAGCCTGGCGATCACCACCACTACACTCTACGAGGTTTCACCGACGTTTCTTCTGCTCGCGTTGGTGCCACTGGCGCTGGTTCATTACTCCTCGTATAACTATCTCAGCCTCAGCAGGCACTCTCATCAGGCGTTCAAGAAAATTACCGATCTTCTTTCCGAACGGGATGAGTACACAGCGGAACACTCCGAGGACGTAGAGCGGCTGTCGGTCCTCCTGGCTGAGGCGATGCGTCTTTCCGACGCGACCGTAGATGTGGTTCGTGCCGGCGCGGCGATTCACGACATCGGGAAGTTGGCGATTCCCGACGCAATACTCAACAAGGCGGGCGGCCTGACCGCGGATGAGTTTAAAACGATGCAGAAACATACGATCATCGGCGCCGAAATCATCAAACATCTGGATATTTATCGCGACGTCGTGCCGATTGTCCGCCACGAGCATGAGCATTGGGACGGTTCGGGATACCCCGACGGGATATCCGGCGAGGCGATTCCTGTCGGTGCCCGGATCGTCGCGGTTGTGGATGTGTACAGCGCCCTGACGACGGAGCGTGTCTATCGCCCCGCTCTGGGAAAACCGCTTGCCTACTCCCACGATGACGCCTGTACGATTCTGCATGACATGGCGGGGTCTGTTCTGGACCCGGCGCTGGTGGAGGTCTTTGTCCGGGACGTGGCGCCGATCCTCGAGCGTGCACGCGACGAAGGCACTATAGAGAAAGGACGGTAACGACGTATATGATAGCGCTCTGGGGGATCGTGCTGGGTATTGTCGTAGGGTTGGTCCGGGGCGGTAGTTTTGACAACCTCGGGACATTACATCTCAGAGGCTTGATACTCGTCTTTGCGGCGCTTGGTTTGCAATCGCTTATCTTTCCGACTCTCTGGTGGAGCATACCACCCCTGTCATGGATGCCGCAGGTCTGGCATATTTTATCGTACGTACTTCTGATCGTGTTCCTCTTTGCCAATCGCAAGCTTCCGCAGCTCTGGGGTATCGCTGCCGGCGTGATGCTGAACATCATCGTCATTTCTGCCAATCAGGGATTCATGCCCAGCAATCTTGATGCGCTCGCCGCATCGGGATATCCGGAAACGGCAGAACTCCTGGCTCGCAGCGACGGCGGAAATATCCGGAACATCATCGCAATGGGGCCGGATACCCGGCTGAATTTCCTCGGAGATTGGCTCTACCTTCCGCCGTGGGTGCCCTTTGGCGTGAGCTTCAGTCCCGGCGATCTGATTCTTATGATCGGGGTCTTCTGGTTGATCCAGCATGCCATGGTCGTAAGAAACACCGGTCGATCGTAAGCGGGCAGATTTAGAATCGAGTATTCCGGTATCTCACCGCGGCGCGTGATAAACTTTCTGATAAAGTCGTTATTACCTGATCAATCGGCACGGGAGGTCCGATGGTATGACGATGACCACAAGCCAGATTCTATTGCGTGATTTTAATCACGCCCGCGCTGTACACGACGTGGAGTTCATCTCCCGGCGTGTCACCGACGATATACGCTGGACGATCGTTGGAAAACGTACGATCGAAGGAAAACAGGCGTTCTCCAACGAAATTCAGGGGATCTCCGACGATGAACCACGTAACGTGAGGGTTACGCACATCATTGTTGATGGCAGCGAAGGCGTAGTCCACGGAACGATGTCCGGCACCAACCGCGTCGGCGAGAAAGAAACGCTCGCATTCTGTGATATCTACAAGCTCTCCAGGTCACGCGATCCCAGGATTCGGGAAATAACGTCGTATACGATCGCGCTCGACTCGGCCTGACGTTGCGCGGACCACCCCCATTCCCCTGATGACGATCGGCGGGATACGTCGTATTGTAAATGGTGTATGGACAGTAACGACACACCCGTGGCGTACATCACCGGCGGGGCCCGCGGGATCGGGCGGGCTTGCGCGGAATACCTCAAGCAGCGGGGATTCCGTACGGCGATCGTCGATATCGACAGAGATTCCCTGGAACGAACTCGTGAGGAGACCGGCGCCGACCTGGCGCTCCTGGTGGATCTCCGGGACGAGGCGCAGGTCAAGGAGAGCATCCGGCGCACGCTTGACGAACTTTCCCGCATCGACGCGGTGATCAACAACGCCGCGGTTTCTCGGCCTGCCGGCGTGCCCCCGGACCAGCTCTCCCTGGACGAGTGGCGGCGAGTGATAGATACCAACCTCACCGCCGCGTTTCTTACCGTTAAACACGCGACCGATGCGCTGCGCCGGAGTCGGGGATCGGTGGTTAACATCGCGTCCACCCGGGCGTTACAGTCGGAACCGGACTCCGAGGCGTACGCCGCGAGCAAGGGAGGACTGATCGCTCTCACCCACGCCCTGGCGATGAGCATGGGACCGGAAATCCGGGTGAACGCGATCAGCCCCGGCTGGATCGACACGACCGGCGCTGCGCTCTCGCCGGAAGACCACTCCCAGCACCCGGCGGGTCGCGTGGGCGTACCGGAGGACGTGGCCGCCATGGTGGCGTACCTGATCTCTCCGGAGGCATCCTTCGTAACGGGCCAGAACTTCGTGATCGACGGTGGGATGACCCGGAAGATGATTTACCGGTAACGGTGAGATAACGCGGGAGACTCGATCTATCGGTGACGGTGAGACTGTGAGGAGTTCGTACCAGGGCCGATAGCACCCGCTTCGTCGGGGGGCACCCGCCTGATCAGAGCACCAACGCAGGGAGGCGACGAATGGCGACCAATCAAACGGAAATAACGGAACCGCGGGATCTGCTGGATGAACGGGGACGAATCACGCGCGAGGGATGGGCGCGGTACCCGTACTGGCGATACGACCGGAACCAGATCCGCGCGTCGGCGTTGCGGATCAAGGAGTGGGACTACTACGCAATTATCGCGGACAGACGGGACGAGGCAGACGGGGAACGTAAGACGGACAGCGCCGGTGGGGCCGACAGACGGGATCGACCGAACCACTCGTCCTTCGGGTTGACCATTACGATGAGCGACCTGGGATACGCGGGTCTCTTCGCGGTCTGTTTTCTCGACTTCGAGCGGCGATACTGCCACCAGGTGGGTACATCGCGCGTAATGCCCCTGGGCCGAACGGGTTTTCCCTCGGACCCCGAGGATGGGACCGTGACGTACCGCGACAGGACGCTGGAACTGGTGGTTACAGGCGGCCGAGGCGAGCGCACGATCACGTTCAAGGCGCCGGGACTGCGGGACGGACGCGGAGAGGAAGGACTGCAGGGCGAAATCCGTCTCGAACAGACGCCCGAACTGGAGAGCATGACGATCGCCACCTCCTGGGCGGAGAAGCGGACCGCCTTCTACTACAACCGGAAGATCAACTGCATGCCCGCCTCCGGCGGGTTCACGATCGGCGGGAACCGGTACGAGTACAGCCGATCGTCCGACTTCGGTACGCTGGACTGGGGACGCGGTGTCTGGACATATCGCAACCGCTGGTATTGGGGTTCCGCATCGGGCAACCTCGAGGGAGTCCCTTTTGGCTTCAACATCGGCTACGGCTTCTCGGACCGTTCCCCGGCGAGCGAAAACACCCTCTTCTACCGGGGACGGGCCCACAAGATCGGAGAGGTCACGTTCCACTACGATCCCGCGGACTATCTCAAACCCTGGCGCTTCACCAGCTCAGATACGCGCCTGGAAATGAGCTTCCAGCCGATCCTGGACCGGACTTCCGAGACCAACCTTGGCATCATCCGATCATCGCAGCACCAGGTCTTCGGCCGGTTCTCCGGTACCGCCGTCCTTGACGACGGGACTCGTCTCGCCGTTAAGGACCTCCTGGGTTTTGCGGAGGATGTGTATAACCGGTGGTGAGTGGAAGGTAATCGACCGGAATCAACCGCCTCCATGGATCTTCAGGGAGCAACTCGTAGGACGGGAGCACGATGTAATGAAACCGCCAAACAGTTTTTAAAGCTCAACGGAAAAACCTACGTTCAGCGTAGTCAATACAATCGACCCGTGTGCTTCGACGTCGGGAAACCACCTGGATCGTATCGGCGAATAAACGTGAGACAAGTCCGGCCATGCCCGATAATCCAAAAGAGCGCCGACACCGAGCCGCAGAGAAACTCTGTCCGTCGCCGACCACATCAGGTCCGCGACCGGCCCCAGGTAGAACTCTGGATTCTCCATACGGGCGAACGAGTCCTTTCCGCCGTCGATCGTCGACCCGTCCTCAAAGTTTACCTTGATATTCCACAACTCCCATTCGATCCACGCGAATCGCATAGCCGGGCGAAAGCTCAACCGCCGGTTCCGACGGAACCGGTACCCTGCTTCCACCCAGAGAGCGCGAGCGATCTGGAGCCTTCCCTCCACGGATCTCACATCCGGACGGGCATCGGGATCGAGCAGTTCATGCTCCTCCCTGTCCGTCAGAAAGCCGGATTGGATCGGCAACGCGCCGGCCAACGTCAGCTCGAGCCCGAAAGGAAACCGCACGGCCGCCGGCACGATGAAAAACGATTCAGTGCCGGCGCCGCTCGCGGTGAACTCTACCTCGGTACCAAGGAAGTACCGCGGAGTCAGCACCCGCCGGAAGAACCCCCGGTCATTCGCGTCGCCCGCCCCTTCGACTCCGGAATAACGGAACCACTCACTCCGATCCACGTCTTGCGCCAGAAGCCGGGGAGGCATGCCTGCAAGGCGGAACAAGACACCCGCTTCAACACCCCAGAACGCGGACAGTTCACCATATCCATCCGGAGCTAACAGACTCTCGGCATCTTCGAACCCCACGGAGTAATCCGTTTCGCCTCTTGGAGAAATCATCGTCCAGTGAGCGGCGGAGAAAACGGTAGCGGAGGTACCGGGAAGGGAATACTCTACTGCCAAACGCGGTCCGTGAATCGTCACGGGCGAGTTCGTACTATCCCAACCCCTTTGCTCACTTTCTAATAGAGCATCCGTAGCAGCTCGACCTAAACGGTAGGAAGGGCTTACAAACCATCGCTCGGAAAGCTGCAGTCGTCGTCCCAGTATTAATGTGATACCCGGAGTCATCCCTGCATCGATAGATACATCCGTGAGTTCACTCTCCTCGTCGGTGAGATACAGCACCTCGCCGTGGCGGAAGGAGACGTTACCCATTGCAGAACCAACCGCGAGAAATACACCTGAGGAATGTGCCCACTCAAGACTTACCGCGGGCGACAGAGCTACTGGCGCGACAGGTATATAAGCACGCTGGGCGGCGTTCAAAAAACCTAAGGACGTACTGAGATGCAGTCCCCAGTTACGTTGCCCGGGACCGGAAAAAGCACGGAACGTACGAAGGTCCGTTGTTTGACGATTCACTTCCTCTTCGTCACCACCCCACGCGTAACCGATCCCAAGTCCCGCGTACCATCCGTAACTTCGCTCAATTGATCCGGTTGCCGGAAAAAGCAGGTCTTCCCCGGTACTGCTATCCTTGCCGCGTAACAAGTCATCATACTCGGACTCCCGAGGAAAGAGCAAAAAGGATCCCAAATTACCATAAACGAGAAATCGCCGGAACATTAACTCTGCCGACAGATCTATACCGGAGGAAATACTCCAATAAGAACGGCTGTACTCATAATCCGGGTCGAATAGAAGGGCGACGTCGTCCGATGTGCCGACCTGACCATCCGCTACAGCTCGGAAATACTGTCGTTCCACTCCCAGACGAAGCGATGGAATTAACGTGAGGGAACCGATCTGAGAGACTCTGAGACCATAGCCGATATAGATACGTTGGAAAATTTCCGGTTCGAACGTAATATCGGCGCCGATATCGCCCTCATCAAACAGATAACGGTCATGGCCGAAATCCGTTAAACTGTTGATACTGGATTCGTAACCCAGAAACGCTGAACTATACGTACCCCAATCGTAACGCCCCCGGAGACCGACCAGGAGATGTGATTCGTTCCACTCCGGGCGGGCTTCCCATGTTGAATGAAATGACAACGACCCCACCCAGTCCCGTCCCGGATCATTCCGCCGCCATTCGTACGCCCGCAGCTCCAGAGGGATCTCAGGCTCAGCCTCCGGCGCCACCGCGATCTCCGGTTCCGGCTCGTCCTCCGGCTCCTCGGGTATCTCCGGCTCTTCAGGCACCTCCACCAGCAAGTCCCCCGGCTCCGGTACCGCCAACGGTGCAAGCGCGACAAACTCAACCCGCTCCTGCGCTCCCTCCTCCACCAGCAGACGGCGGCTCGCCACAACCTCTCCCGCTTGCGGTCCGGTCAACACCTCCACCTCCACCAGGCGCTCTCCCACAAGCACCCGGTCCACCGCTGTCAGGTTCCGCCCCACAACCGTGCCGTCCACAAGCACCTGGTACTCCGCCCCGGCCTCTCCCAGATTGGCCAGCTCCACCCGGCCGTAGGCGATCCGCTGTCCCGTAAACGCTCCCAGTACTTCTACCGCCAGTTCGTCCGCCACATCAAAGGTGTCAAATATCGTCTCCGCCACCGCTCGCCGTTCCAGCGTCACCGTCCCGGTCTCCCGGCTGTACACCGACAGGGCAAACTCCGTTGATCCGTCGGGACGTTCACTCACATCCCCGAACACCACGTAATCAACCTCTTCCCGTTCCGCGTAGGCTGCCGCACTCGCCGCGTCGACGGGGGCGGTGCGTTCCGTGGGACGGGGGCGCACCACGTACTCCCCGATCAGATACAGGGTGAGCTCCAGGTTGTCCGCGATTACCAGTGCGAGCGTCTCACTCCGGGGATCCTCTTCCGCTACCGTCGGAGGCGAGATCGTTATCCAGGGCTGCGTGATATCGCGATCCCCAATCCCGGGATCGCCGGGCTGTTGTGCAACGACAGGCGCTACGACGAGTACCAGTAGTACCGGTACCAGAACGGAAACCACCATCACCAGCGGGGCCGGCCCGCCCCGGTGGAGGGAGAAACGTTTTTTACGTGCCATCGTCGGGCATTGTAATTCACAATTATCGATCAGGCAAATAAAACTGTCGAATAAATCTATTCCTTACCCGTGGGGTAATGTTCCTTTCGGTCTCCGATCACGTCGGCAGAGCCGCAAGTGCTTCCCCCGGTGTCAGGAGGTTCAGATCCGAAAAAACGGCGAAGTCATCCTTGTTTGCCGTTATCAGGTACGGGATTCGGTACACGGTAATGGCGGCCGTTATATTCGCGTCATGGACTCTCTTACCGGTGATCGCATATCGTCGGACCAGTGTTTCCAGCTCCCGGGATACCGCCTCATTCTCCTCCAGAAATACGGTACGACCGCGAAAGACGGTCATGTTGAAAAGCGCATCCTCCAGCGGAAGTCCAAGCCCGTTGACATCGGCAGGCCGCGTCGCCACCACGAGATACTCACGGAGAATCTGTCCCGTCAAAGCACAGTGAACTCCGGCTCCGGTACATCTCTGGAGAAAACCTCGTGCCTCACTGTGGTTCTCCCGAGAGCGGTCCGTAGCAGAGAGATAAACATTGGTGTCGGCCAGGACGAGATCACCGCGCGTCATCGTAGATATCTTCCCGGCGGAACGTACCGCTTGCGTTGGTTTCTACTGTAACGAGATCCATCTGATTCAGGTCACGGTCTTCCGGTGCTCGCCGTGCAGCCTCCGCAAGGATAGCCCGGATCTCACCTTGAACGGACCGGTGGTGCAGACGAGCGAG
>SLRR01000215.1 GCA_007130865.1 Spirochaeta sp.
ATCTGGATACCGTCGTCGACTTCGATCGTTCGTCTGATACCGCCGAGACGGCCGACAAATCCGGTGGTGTTCTCCTCGTGACAAGCGCGTCGCACATGCCGCGTTCGATGGAGCTGTTCCGACGAGCGGGGCTCGATCCTGTATCCGGCCCGGCGCAGTACCTGACGGATACCTCCGGCCGGCACGCCTGGAAGCTCCTGCCGAGTGCGGCTGCACTACAAAAAACGGAAACGGTGTTCTACGAGGTGCTTGGGCTTCTTCGGGCACGGTTCGGGATATTGGTGGCCGGTGGGTGAAAGCGTGTTCGCGATTAAGTGCTCATCCTCAAGCCATGTGCGGATAGTGTCAACTCTGTCGGTCTGTCTCGTAATCCTGCAGGATTCGGTTGACCAGACCGTCCCAGGTATGGTGCTTCAGGACGTACTCCCGGCCGGTCGCTCCCATCTCCAAAAGTTTCTCCTCACCGGCATTTTTTAGATCGGCAATCGCCCGGGCGATCGTTGTGCGCGTTACGTCATCCACTACGACACCAAACCTATTGTCCTTGATAAAACGGAGTTCTTCCTTGTCCGAGGTGATGACCGGGCGCCCCGCCGCGAGGTATTCATAGCACTTGATCGGATTCTCCACCTCCCGGGGATCAACCACACCGTAAAGCGCATTCGCCGCCGCCATATAGCGATAGATCTCAGCATGTGGTATGAAACCGGCGAAGTGCACACGGTCTGAAAACCCCTCATTCTCGACCCGGGTCTGTAACCGTTGGCGTTCCGGTCCGTCGCCGGCGACGAGCAATTTCACCGTGGAGTCCTCCTCGAGCACGTCCAGTAAAATATCAAGGCAATGCCTGGATTTGATACTTCCGGCAAACCCGATCACGAAATCTTCGTTCGAGAACGAGACTCCGAGAGACTCTCGGGCCGCCTCTCGAGAGATATGGGGAAACTGACGCGGATTGACGGCGTTGGGAAATATCACCGGGGGAGGCTGTTCCGGCTTGCGATATGACGCTACCGCATCGAGGATCTCGCGGTACGCCACGTACACGCGGCGTGCCGCTCGACAGTGTAAAAACGCCCCGAGCTTCCACACAACGGAAAGGCCCGGTATGCCCGTGAGCATCTTCGTGTCTCTGCCTCCGTGTCCCCGAATGAGTACGTAGAGCGGAATACCGTAGGCTCCTGTCATGAGCGGAAGCGTGACGCATTTTTCCAACCGTGTAATCACGATATCCGGCCGTTCCCGGGTTACCAGTTTGCGAAACGCACGCATCATGGAAAACTGCACTCGGATATGCCAGAATAACGAGCGCGGTTTTTTTGGCGGCAGGAACTCCGTTTCTCGTACCTTGCCTGTGATCGACGCCATGTATTCCGGCGACGGTAACGCCGTAATCAGCGACACGTCGAGTTGCTCTCGATAATCGAACAGCGCCGAGATTACCTCGTTGGTGGCTATGTTGTGTCCCGACGTACCGGACGGATCCAGAGATGCGACAAACAGGACTTTCACAGGCACGACCTCAGGATATCGAGATAGGTATCGGATAGTCTTTCCTGGGTCAAACCGAGGACGGTCTCACGCGCTCTGAGAAGAATCTCCCTCCGTTCCGCTTCCGTCAGTCGGAGAACCTGACGCATGAGCGCTTCCAGTTCAAGATCATCACCGGCTTTGCAGAGAAACCCGTTGCGTCCGTGCCCGATCGTTCCCTGGATCCCTTCGTCTCTGCTGCCGATCACCAGGCAGCCCTTCGCCATCGCTTCCACGTAAACCAGTCCAAACGTTTCCTTTGAGCTGATGAGTATGAAGAGTTCTGATGCTTCCATCTCGCGAAAAACGTCCCGCCTTTCCCGGTATCCCGTAAACTCCACACGTTCTTCTATCGCCAGCGTGCGGGATAACGCCAGGAGACGATCAAACTCGGGACCGTTGCCGATTATGCGCAAACGGAGATCGAACTCGTCGCAGAGTCGCGCGAAAGCACGCAACAAGCTGTCCACGTGTTTCCGGGCTATGAGATTTGCCGCAAGAGTTATGCGGGATATACGGTTTGATGCCTTTCTCATAAACGTCTCATGGTCGAGGACTTCCGATGCTTCCACACCCGACGGGATGACGAATCCACTCGTCTCGTGACTGTGTCGCGGGACATCGTTACCACCCGTTGCTTCCGTCATAATACGGTAGAAGTTCCTTTTGATTTCCGGCGAGCGAAACCCGAGAGCCGCTGTTTCTCCAAACAATTGCATACACCGCCGTACGAAGCGCCTCTTCCTGAGCAAGTCTTTGATGTCCACCGTATGCAGTACCGCAACGAGCGGCACCGCAAATGATGCCCTGACGATTTCCGCTATGAACGCTTGTGGATTCAACGCGTGGCAGAGAATAACGTCCGGTGTAAAACCTCCGTCGTGTTGCAGGTACTCGTTTATTTTCTCCGCAGCCTCCCGGATGTGCCGCGAAAAATAGTCGATAATCGGAGGTTTTTTTACGGGAATGCGGCTTACTTTCACCCCGTCGAGCACAAAATCATAAGGGAACGCTCTTTGAGCAAGCATACGGTCGTTCTTTTTCAGCATGTTGGCCGCCCACGGGCAGTACCGTGGCCACAAACGGATCACCCGCACCTGGTGGCCCAGCTCAAGCCAACGTCTGGCGTAGTAGTGTACAACATGCGGGATTTCGTTGTTCGGCTGTTCTTCATAGCCCGGATATAGGTTAGTAATAAGTAGAATATTCATGGTGAATGGATCGACGTAAGTCTGTCTTTCGTTTGATCATCGCTATATGGAACCATACTATTTGTTTTTCCCGGTAGGTCAACCGGAGGAGTATCCGCAAAACCTGCTTGACCAAGTATGAGATTCGGGGCTAGCTGTTCGACGCGGAAATACGAAAGAGTGGTAGAGTCCAATAGAGTGGTGTAAAAGGCGGTGGAGTATAAACAGCCACCGCGCGTCTCCGGTATGCTGTGAATCGCAAAACACACAGTGAAGGAGACGAACACGGTGACCACAGACAGG
>SLRR01000230.1 GCA_007130865.1 Spirochaeta sp.
AGCCACGGTGCAGATGCTATTTCAAGCACAGCCCCGGTGTAGAAGTTTTGATGTAGAAAAAACGTATTGGACAATACCGTATCTGCAGAGAAGTATAGTGCGGCGGGAGCGGGTTTGCCATCTTTCAAGGAAAAAAATGATCGGGCCGCTGTGACCTCGGCGGGGTGGCTGGGGCCCGACGGAGCGGGGCGCCTGACGGGACCCGCTCTTTTGCTGCGCGGGATCGCATTTACTATCATCTCTGGTATGGGATCATCCGCGTTCGATATCGGAGCAGCCGCAAGACGCCTGACTCAACGGTGGGAGGAGCGCTCGGAGCGGGTGGAGCAGCGTCGTCGGGAGGCCCGTGTGTGGGCTTCGCAACTGGCGGCCACCCTCGGTGCCGCGGATCCCACCGTAGAAAAGATCGTCGGATTCGGGTCAACCTTCGAGACGTGGCGACGATACCGGGAGGACTCCGATATAGATCTGGGGGTTGTGGGAGGCGACAGGCAACGGCTGAGCGCTCTCGTCCCGCCGGGCCCGTTCGAGGTATCGTTGGTGGAGCTTGATCTGCAACCCGAATCGTTTACCGCGCCCGTTCTGCAGAATGGAGTCGTCCTTTATGAGCGCCGGTGAGTCGTTCGATTGACCTCACGCGTCCGTTTTTCTATCATGGCTACCTTATGACAGCCAACGAACTACGCCGCAAATACATCGAGTTTTTCAAAGCTCGCGGGCACGCGGAGATCTCCGGGAAGTCCCTGATTCCCGAGAACGATCCCACCGTGCTCTTTACCACCGCCGGGATGCACCCGCTCGTACCGTATCTGCTGGGTGAACCGCATCCGGCGGGGGACCGCCTGGTGAACGTGCAGAAGTGCATCCGCACCGGTGATATCGACGATGTGGGCGATGAGAGCCACCTCACCTTTTTTGAAATGCTCGGGAACTGGTCCCTCGGGGATTACTTCAAGGACGGCGCGATCGATATGAGCTGGGAGTTTCTCACCTCCCCGGAGTGGCTCGGCGTTGACCCGGACCGCATTTCCATTACCGTCTTTGCCGGTGACGAGGATGTTCCCCGGGACGACGAGAGCGCGGGCGCGTGGCGCCGGGTGGGTATCCCGGAAGAGAGGATCTACTACCTCGGTCGCGAGGACAACTGGTGGGGTCCAGCCGGCCAGACCGGTCCCTGCGGCCCCGACTCGGAGATGTTTATCGATACCGGCATCCCCGGTACACCCGAGAGTCGTCCCGGCGTCTCCGACGGTAAGTTCCTGGAGATCTGGAACGACGTGTTCATGCAGTACAACAAGACTGCCGATGGCGATTATGTTCCGCTCAAGCGGAAATGCGTCGATACCGGCATGGGCGTGGAGCGAACGATCGCGATCCTGCAGGGCAAGCGCAGTGTCTACGATACGGAGGTGTTCCAACCGATTATCTCGAAGATCGGGGAGCTCACCGGTCATTCCTATGGCACCGACGAGGACCGGGACCGATCCGTGCGGATCATCGCGGACCACGTGAGGACCGCCACATTCATCATGGGGGATGAGAATCCCACCACGCCGTCCAACGTGGCGCAGGGGTACGTGCTGCGCCGCCTGATCCGACGCGCCATGCGGCACGGCCGGAAGCTGGGCCTGGAGGGCGCGTTCCTGGAGCAGCCCGCGGAGGTCGTGCTCAAGGTCTACGCCGGACCATATCCGCTTCTGGAGAAGAACCGGGAGCTGGTGCTGGGCGAACTCCGGAAGGAAGAGGACCGCTTTCTCAAGACGCTGCAGAACGGGGAGCGCGAGTTTGAGAAGATGCTGCCCAACCTGATGAAGGGCAATAAGCGGGAGATCCCGGGTCGCCTGGCGTTCAAACTCTACGACACGTACGGTTTCCCCCTGGAGATCACCGAGGAGCTCGCCCGCGAACACGGTCTTACGGTGGATCGCGCTGGATTTGAGACCGCTTTTGAAAAGCACCGGGAAAAGTCCAAGCTCGACACAAAGCAGACGTTCAAAGGCGGCCTGGCGGACCGGTCGGAACACACCACCGCCCTCCACACCGCGACGCACCTGATGCACCAGGCGCTCCGGGACGTTCTCGGTGACCACGTCACGCAGAAAGGGAGCAACATCACCCCGGAGCGGCTGCGGTTTGACTTCTCCCATCCCGAGAAGATGAGTCCTGATCAGATCAAGCAGGTGGAGGAGATCGTAAACGGTAAGATCGCCGCGGACCTGCCCGTGACGATCAAGACCGCGAGCCTGCAGGAGGCGCGCGACGAGGGTGCGTTGGCGTTCTTTGGCGACAAGTACGACGAGGTGGTGAAGGTCTACAGTATCGGGGATTACTCAAAGGAGGTCTGCGGTGGTCCTCATGTGGAACACACGGGACAGCTCGGTACGTTCCGCATCGTGAAGGAGCAGTCATCCTCGCAGGGCGTCCGCCGGATCAAGGCTGTGCTCGAATAGTCAGAGGTATTCAGCAGCCTGTTGATGGCGTTTTACTAACGTTTTACATCATAAGAAGTTACGGCCGGTGTCGTGCCTATTAACGAATATGCTGTCCGCTAATCCCGTAACTTCTTGTGGTGTAACACTCTAGCGGACTCGTATCAACAAGGTTCTGAACACCCTACATCCGGCTCTTGAGCTCCGCGATCCGGCGGTGCACCGTGCGCCCGGGGTTGCGCGCGCGTTGAGCGTAGCGTGAGAGCACTGCCAGCGCTTCCGGAACGCGGCGCTGCTCCTCGTAGCATCCCGCCAGTTCCAGCGCGGCGCGGCCGTTTTCCGGTTCCGATTCCAGGAGGTTCTCCAGGGCGGTGATCGCGTCGTCGTGCTGTTTGTTCTTCCGGTGGATGATCGCGAGTCCCAGAATTGCGTAACTGTCGTACTGGACGTTGAGGGCGCGCCGGTAGTAGTCCTCCGCCTGAACGAGCTCGTTCATCGCGCGGTACGCATCGCCGATCCGGGTGAGTATCACCTTGTTGTTCGGGTCGGTCTCCAGGATGCGCTGCCAGTAGTCGAGGGACCGCTCCGGCTGCTGCATCCCGCGGTAGCAGTCCGCCAGGCCGTAGAGAGCAAAAAAGTTGTACGGTTCCCGCTCCAGGGCTTGTTCGAAGTACCGGACACCGTCGGAAAAGGTTTTCATCTTACGATGACAGTTGCCCAGCGAGGTGAGGACGCGGATATCCACGCCTTCGCCGCTTTTCTCGTACATCCGTTCCCAGAAGTACAGCGCCGACTGATAATCGTGAAAATCGTAGTGCAGGTGACCCAGGCCGATCAAGGCGTAGTTGTTGTCCTTCTCGATCTCCAGAACCTGCTGGTAGAGCTCGCGAGACCGATCGAATACACGGGCTTTCCGGTACGCGTCGGCCACGCGGGTGAGCACCGTGACGTTCTCGCTGTCGTGCTTGAGATACTTCTCCCAGACTTCCACGGCGCGGTTGTATTGCTTGGTGGAACGGTAGCTCTCGGCCAGTCCGAAGAGCGCATAGTTGTTCTCCGGAAAATGCTCGAGACAGCGACGATAATAGACTATAGCCGCGTCGAAATTTTTCCGTTTGCGCTCCAGGTCTCCCATGCCGACCAGGGCGTAATTGTTGTCCGGTTCCGCTTCCAGAACCTCCGCGAAGCAGCGCTCCGCCTGGTCGGTCATGTTTTCCCGAATATATTGATATCCCTGTTGCGATAACAGGGCCAGTCGCTCCGTTTCCGATTCGACCTTGGTGTCGGAAGATCCCGCTGACCCTTCCGTCTGACTATGTTCATCCACGATGCGTCTCTCTTGTCTCGCGAGGGGGGGCGGTTGGTTCCTCGCGCAACCATTTTCTGATCACCATCGCCATCTGTTCCGCCATTTCATCGACTCTGCGCTTGTCTCCTGCGATCCAGTACATTCGAAACGCTTCCAGCTTATCGCCGGATTTCAGGTAGTGGTTGCCCAGGCGGATCAGACCGTCGGAGTACCGTACCGTCATGAAGATGCGTTTTGCCGGTGCGAATTCGCCGTTGTTGAACAGTTCGTTTCCGCGGCGAATCAGTGCGGCTCGTTGCGAACCGGGAATCTTCCGCGATTCGTCGGTGCCGACTTTCAGGAATCCCCGGGACGAGCTCGGTACCACCCCGCCTGCGTCGCCCGGTTTATCCGACACGGTGCTCCATCTCCAGCGCGTCCCGCAACCGCTGTACAAAGCGCTGCACGACCTCAAAATGATACTTGTAAAACGCAGGATTTGCAATTAATTGTACCGTTGTTTCTCCCAACGTCTCTTTAACTTCCAGATCGTGCGCTTTAAGCGTGCTGCCCGTCTCAACCAGGTCCACGATATACGGGGCGAGACCGAGTACGGGCGCGAGTTCCACCGACCCGTTCAGGCGGATCACGTTTACCGGGATGCCCCGCTGGTGGAACGCGTCCCGCGTAAACCGGGTGAACTTGGTGGCCACCCGGAGCATCGCCGCGTCTTCCGGCCGGGCCGTATCCTCGCGCGGTCCCGCGAGACATATCTGCGTACTGCCGAAGGGCAGGGTGAGCAACTCGTAGAACTCGTACCCGCTCTCGTAGATCACATCGCTTCCGCATACGCCGAGCCCCGCGATCCCGTGGTGCACGTACGTGGGCAGGTCCACGTTCTTTACGAGGATAGCCCGGAGCTCGTTGTTCTGTTCCTCCGCCACGAGCTGGCGCTCTCCCAGCGTCAGGTTGTACCCGCACCGTCGCAGAAGTTCGTCGGTCTTTTTGAAGAGCCGTCCCTTGGGAAGCGCTATCGTGATCACAGGTGCATCCTCTCTCCCCGGTTGTGGGACTCCCGGGCTCGGGCCAGGCGTTCCGTAAACGTCTTCCCCGGGGCGGCGGGAAGAGACTCGTGGGGGTGCTCCTGCGTTGCACAGGGAAACTTCCGCGTAAACATGGAGAACCCCACGGAGGGCGCGTCAAACCCGAAATGCCCCAGAAGCTCGTCGTACCGTCCGCCCCGGGCGATCGCCGCGGTGCTGCCCGGATGGTACACGCCGAAGGCGATCCCCGTGTAGTAGTCGTGAGCGCCCAGCTCGCTCGTGTCGATGCGGATCGCCGGGGTGTGATCGAGGGGGAGCGCCCGTTCCAGAAGTGCCTCGCCGGCGTGGCGCACCGGCCCGGGAAGCGTCAGACCACTGAGGAGTTTCCGGAACGCTTCCGGAGAACCGATAAACCGGAGCAGTTCCTCCACGTCCCGGGGAACGCCGAACTCCTCCGGTATCGGACGACGTCGGCTTACGACCGAACGGAGTTGCTCGGCGTCGGCAGAGTCCGTATTCCCACCGGCTGAAGTCCCACCGGATGAGGTCCTCGCCGCTTCCTCGATGATACGGTGGGATCCGAGGTGGATCGCCGCGTCGCCCAGGTCCAGCGCTTGCAGCGTATCCTGCAGGATCACCAGTACCTCCATATCCGATTCGATCCCGTTGCTGCCGACGAGTTCCAGTCCCGCCTGCTGGTATTCGTTGGCGGCGATCTCGTCCTCCTCCTCGGCCCGTACTATCTGGTCGTTGTACCAGACCCGTACGGGGAGCTCCTCCGTGGTCAGGTGGAGCCCGAGCTGTTTGGCGAGAAAGAGCGTCGTGTCGGAACGCACCGCGAGTACCTCGCCCTGCCGATCCACTACGCGGTAGGTGTCGCGCAGACGTGGCTCCGGGAGCAGCTCCCGATACACTTCAACGTAGTCCACCAGCGGCGTCTCCACCGGGGCGTACCCCCAGAGCTCAAACCGGTCTTCGAGAATCCGCGTGATCCGTCGGTGACGCGCCGACTCCCGCAGGTGCATCGTCTCGGTGCCGCGGGGCAGTCGAAGGCTGTGGTGGTGGCCAGGGTATGATATCCGTTTACTCATTTACGCGTTGATCGTAGCAGGTTCCGCCGCCAATGTCAGCGCGGCTCCGCGTCGTTGTCGGCATCCGCGCTGATCCCCGGATCGAACTCGTAGAAGCAGACCGCGGAACCACCGTACTCCCGGCGGTCTCGCAGGAGGAGCGCTCCCGTCGGGCCGGCGGCGCCCGCGCGGCCAAACCGTTCCGTTGTTTCCTCGCGGGCGGGCTGGTGGATCAGGACGCGCGTCCCCGCCCGGACGAGCCGGGACCTGGTGACCCGACGCAAGAGGTCCTGCTTGAAGCGGTAGTCGAAGGGCGGGTCCAGGTAGATCACGTCAAAGGGCGTTCTCCCGCGGGCCACAAAGCGCTCCACCGGCTCCAGGCGCAACTGCGGCGGCGGGTCCAGGTCCGCGATGTTCCGCTGGATGACCCGGCGCTTCCCCGGGTCCTTCTCAACCAGAACCACCGGCCGCGCGCCTCGGGAGTACGCTTCCAGTCCCACCAGGGCGGACCCGGAGAAGAGGTCGAGAAAGGCCATCTCTTCCAGGGGGCCGAGAATTGTGAACATCGACTCCCGCATGCGGTCCATGGCGGGCCGAATCACCCCCGGCGGGCAGTGTACTGTACGCCCCCGGAGGTCCCCTCCGCTGATTCTCACCGGGTCTCCTCCTGCGTGTTCCCGCTCCGGCTGCGCGCCCTATGGCGGTTGCGGTCCTCATCGCTTTCGTCCGCTGCGCGCTCCGCTTCGCCTTCAAGCGTCCGGCGGACCGCTTCCCGGGCGGCGATCATCACGGGCATATCCCGGCGGATATCGGCAAAGCGGAAATCGAGGAATCCCGACTGCCGTACGGTCTCCTGCATTCCCGGCATATCCCCGGGACCGCGGATCCGCAGATCCTCCTCGGCGATGTGGAACCCGTCGGTGCTCTGGTAGAGTACGCGCAGCCGCTCCCGGGCGTCGTCGGTGAGCGGCTCCTGGTAAACCAGGATGCAGAAGGACTGCTGCTCGCCGCGGCCCACGCGACCGCGCAGCTGGTGGAGAGCCGCCAGGCCAAAGAGTTCCGCGTGTTCGATCACGATCACCGTGGCGTTGGGCACGTCCACGCCCACCTCCACCACGCTGGTCGCGATCAGGGCGGCGAGCTCGCCCGAAGCAAACCGGTCCATCACGGTGGCGCGTTCCTCCTCGGGGAGGCGGGAGTGTACCACGCCGACCTGGTACGGCGCGAGTCGCGGCTGCAGTTCGTCCGCCATCTTCTGAACGCTGCGCAGATCCCGGGCGCCCCCGTCTTCGATCGCCGGGTAGACCAGGTACGCCTGCCGACCCTCGGCGAGACGTTGACGCACAAACTCGTAAACCCGCTCCTCGTTACCGATCCGGGCGAGGTGGGTTTTGATCGGCCGACGCCCCGGGGGAAGCTCCCGGATCGTGCTGATCTCGGTGTCGCCGAACGCGGTGAGCGCCAGGGACCGTGGTATCGGTGTGGCGCTCATCATGAGTACGTCCGGCACGGTACCTCGCTCGAGCAGCAGCTCCCGCTGGCGAACGCCGAAGCGATGCTGCTCGTCGATAATCACAAACCCCAGGTTATTGTATTCCAGGTCCTCGCTGAAAAGCGCGTGGGTGCCCACCACGAGGTCGACGTCGCCGGCGGCGATCGCCTCCGCGGCGGCGTGTTTCTGTCCTGTTGTGAGGTTTCCCAGGACGAGGGCTATCCGCACGTCTCCGGGGGCGAGAAAGCGCGACGCGCTGTGGGCGTGCTGCCGCGCCAGGAGTTCCGTGGGAACCATGAGCGCTGCCTGTTCCCCCCGTTCGATAGCGGCACACGCTGCCAGGAGCGCCACCAGCGTCTTCCCGGAACCCACATCCCCCTGCAGAAGACGCGCCATCGGCCAGGGAGCGTGGCAGTCGGCGAGGATCTCCTTGAGGACGCGCTCCTGGTCTCCGGTCGGCGTAAACGGCAGCGCCCGGCGGACCGGCTCCACCACCGACCGCGTGGGTTCCGACCGCGGCCGGTGCCGGGCCCGGCGGCGCGCCAGGGCGGTCCGCGCCAGGTCGAGCTGGAAGTGAAAGAGCTCGGCGTACACCAGGCGCCGCCGGGCCCGCTCCGCCTCCTCAAGCGAGGTGGGCCGGTGCAGACCCTGCAGAGCTTCATCGATGCGGGGCAGGTTCTCCGCCCGGCGCAGGTGCTTCGGGAGGTCGTCCTCGAGCTCCGGCAGGGTGCGGTCCAGCGCCGCGGCGATCGCCGTGCGCAGAATCGGCTGAGTGATACCTTCCGTCAGTGGGTATACCGGCACGAATCCCGGCAGGGGAGGCGCGGGGGTCCGGTGGTAGTCGTCTGCGGCGCGGCCCGGCGCGGCGCCGGAACGATCGGTGCCCGGCAGGCGTTCCGCTTCAAACGTCGCGGTCTGAATCTCACCGTGGCGGAAGGAGAACTGTCCCCAGACGAGCAGGTGCGCACCCACCGGAAAGGTGCGCGCCAGGAAACTCCTGCCGAAGCAGACCAGCGCGGCGGTGCTCGATCCGTCGCGGATAACAATTTTCAGGACGCGTTCCCGGCCGCGGAAAAAGGAGTCGTGCTGCACCACCACCGCGTCGACGAGACCCTCTCCGTGGCGGGCCGCTTCCACGAGTGTGACTACGCGACTGCGGTCCTCGTACCGGCGCGGCGGGTGCAGGAGCAGGTCCCGGATCGCAGTGATGCCCAGCCGGGTCAGTGCCTCGGCACGGCGCTGCCCGATTCCGGGCAGATCGGTCAGGGATCCGGTGACCTCCGGGAGTTTCACCGGTCTTTCAGAACGGGATCTGCCGTACCAGCGAGACCACCAGGGTGATAACGAACCGTCCCGCCAGGAGTACTCCCAGGAGTACGCCGCAGAAAATCAGCAGGGAGTCGCGGTAGTTCGTAAAACGACCCCGTAAAAATGGTCGGACCACCACCTGCAGCAGCGGATTGACTACCTGCTCCAGCACGAGCCAGAGCCGCCCCCCGCTCGCGTCGAGACCGGCCAGCAATCCCACGAGGCGTACTACCGCGAGGATCAGGAAGATCGTGAGGAAGAAGGATGTCACCGACCATACCGCCGAGATCGTTATCGCCAGGACGTACCCCAGCGTTACCCGCCCGGCGAAGGCGAGCTGCGTGAAGATGTTCTGAACTACGCCGAGGGTGAGAATCCCCACTACCGGGGAAAAATCCATCACGCCGAAGCGGATCGGCGTGTGCTCCCGAAACCAGTTAAGGTACGGGTCGGTGACGGACGCCAGGGCGGCGTACACCCGGCCGTAACTTACACCGCTGAACCAGGTCATCACGATCCGCACAAAAATAACCATCATATAGATAGTCAGAGCGGAACTGACGTAGCGGGCAATTGTTTGAATCATTCTTTCCAGACCTCTCTTACCAGGGGATGTTGTGCCAGACGCTCCAGTGTTTCACGACGGGAGGAAACGCGCAACTGCGGACCCACACGAATCGCCGTCTCCGAAGGCTCTTCGTGCCCGTCGGCACCGTTTGTTTCCACGTGAAGGATGATATCGGAGTTACCCACGAACTCCTGCAGATCTCCCCGCAGGTCGTAGAGCGCTTCTTCGTCTACCGCCGCCTCCGTGAGTCGCAGGTGAACCGCAGCGGCGTCACGTTCCTGCAGATCATCCAGGGAAAGGATCTCCTCCAGTATGAGCTGCACGTTCTCCTTGCGCCTGTCCAGAGTGCCGCGACATCCGATTACCGTACCGGCGGAAAGGTCTTCCGCGACGGTACTGTAGGTTTCCGGAAAGAGTACGACGTCGATCTGCCCGTTGTAGTCCTCCAGGACGCCCATGGCCATGCGGTCTCCCTTCCGGGTCACCACCGTCCGAAGATCCCGGAGAAGACCCATGACCTGCACTTTCTCACCGATCGTAGCGGACTCCAGGCGACCCAGGTTGATACCCGTGGTCTCCCGCCAGCGGTCCCGGTGATCGTCCAGGGGATGACCGGAGAAGTAAAACCCCAGGTAGTCTCGTTCCCACCGGAGCCGTTCCTCCGCGTTGGACGAGGGCTGTTCCTCGATGGGCAGACGGTCTTCTCCCGTCTCGCCGGTCTCGTCAAAGAGCGAGGTCTGCCCGGCGAGCCGGTTTTGCCGGGTGTGGGACGCGGCTTCCAGGTACACGTCCATGTTGTGGAGCAGGGTGGGGCGGTTGCGGCCCACGTTGTCGAACGCGCCGGTCTGAACGAGCGTCTCGATCACCTTGCGGTTTACCGTACGCGTGTCGATCCGCTCCAGGAAGTCGAGGAAACTCTGAAACGGCCCCTCCCGGCGACGCGCCGCGAGGATCGCGTCTACTGCGCCGGCGCCGACGTTCTTGATACCCACCAGGCCGAAGACCACTTTGTCCTCCAACACACCGAAGTACTTCTCGCTCCGGTTGATGTCCGGGGGATGCACCGTGATGCCCAGGTCCCGCGCTTCCAGCAGGTACTCGGTGAACTTGTCCGTGTCGTTAATCTCGTTTGTGAGGTTGGCGGCGATGAACTCCACCGGGTAGTTGGCCTTGAGGTACGCCGTCTGGTACGCCAGGATCGAGTAAGCCGCGGCGTGGGACTTGTTGAATCCGTACCCGGCAAAGGGTTTAAGGAGCTCAAAGATCATCTCACCCTGTTCCCGGGTGTAGCCTTTCTCCACCGCACCTTGCAGGAACTCCTGCTCCATGCGGTTCATCTCCTCTTCCTTCTTCTTACCCATGGCGCGACGCAGGATATCCGCGCGTCCCAGGGTGAAACCTCCCACGAGCTGGGCGATCTCCATCACCTGTTCCTGGTAGACGATCACGCCGTAGGTCTCCTGGAGGACCGATTCCAGCGCCGGCAGGGGATAACTGATCGGGGTGCGGCCGTTCTTGGAATCGACGAACTGGTCGATGAACTGCATCGGTCCCGGCCGGTAGAGTGCGTTCAACGCGATCAGGTCCTCGATGCGGTTGGGTCGCGCCCGGCGCAATACATCCTGCATGCCCTGGCTTTCAAACTGGAATACCGCCTTGCTCATGCCTTTGCTGAGCATCGCGAACGTCGCCGGGTCGTCTTCCCGGACCGACTCGATCGAGAAATCGGGATGCCGTTTTTTTACCAGAGCCTCGGTGTTCCTTATCAGCGTGAGCGTCTTGAGTCCCAGAAAGTCCATCTTCACCAGACCGCAGTCCTCAAGCTGGTCCATCGTAAACTGCGTGGAGATCGACCCCGTTTTGGGATCGCGGTAGAGCGGGACGTATTCCACCAGCTCTTTCTCGCCGATCACGATTCCCGCGGCGTGGGTTGAGGCGTGGCGGTGCAGTCCCTCCAGGCGGCGGCTTACGTCGAGAAGTTCCTCGTACACCTGTCCCCGTTCCGGTAGCGCCGCCAGTTCCGGCTCCTGCTCCAACGCGGTTTCCAGCGTCGTCTTCAGGTCCCGGGGAACGAGTTTTGCGATCGCGTCGGCCTCGTCGTAGGGAAGTCCCAGGACGCGCGCCACGTCGCGGATAACCGATTTTGCCTTGAGTGTTCCAAACGTTATGATCTGGCCCACTTTCTCGCGACCGTACTTCTGCGTGACGTAGTCGATCACCTCGTTGCGCCGTTCGTAGCAGAAATCGATATCAAAGTCCGGCATGGAGACGCGCTCCGGGTTGAGAAACCGCTCAAAGAGGAGCCCGTACTTGAGCGGCTCGATATCGGTGATTTTCAGAGCGAACGCTACGATCGACCCCGCTCCGGACCCGCGGCCCGGCCCCACGGGGATCCCGCTGTCCCGGGCAAACTTGATAAAGTCCCACACGATCAGGAAGTACCCGGTAAATCCCATGGAGATGATCGTGTCCAGCTCGTATTCCGCTCGCTCCCGGATCTCCCGGGAGACCGGTTCGTACCGCTCGGCGATTCCCTCCATCGTGATGTGCCGGAGATAATCGTCGCGATTAGCGAATTCCGGCGGGATCGAGTAGGAGGGGAACTGCGGGCCGGGTAGTTCGATCTCCAGCTCGCACCGGTCTGCGATCTCCCGGGCGTTCCGGATCGCCTGGGGAGCCTCCGGGAATAGCTCCGCCATCTCGTCGGGATTCTTCAGGTAGAACTCCTGCGTGGAGAACTTGAAGCGGTTGGTTTCCGCCTTTTTCCGGTTGCCCCCGATGCAGAGGAGAATATCCTGAGCGTTGGCGTCGTCCCGGGTCAGGTAGTGCGTGTCGTTGGCGGCTACCACGGGCGTGCCGGTATCAGTCGAGAGCCGCAGGAGCATCTCGTTCAGTACTTTCTGCTCCGGTATGCGGTGGTTAGTGAGCTCCAGGTACACGTTCTCCTGCCCGTACACCCGGCGATACCAGGCGAGGAGTTCCTCCGCCTCGCTTCGTTTGTTTCCCAGGAGCAGTCTCGGCAGCTCCCCGCCGAGAGAACCGGTCAGGGCGATCAGGCCTTCCGCATGGGTCTCCATCACCTCGTGGTCGATCCTCGGCCGGTAGTAGAAGCCCTCCAGGTATCCGATCGAGGAGAGATGCATCAGGTTGCGGTATCCCTGGCGGTTACGAGCGAGCAGGACGATCCGTCCGTTGCGGTTGGCACCGTCCATACTCGTCTTGCGGTGCCGCGAGGCCGGGGCAACGTAGAAATCGCACCCTATGATCGGCTTGATTCCCGCTTTACGGCATTGCTGGTAGAAGGAGAGCGCTCCGAAGAGGTTGCCGTCGTCGGTGAGCGCGATCGCCGGCATTCCCAGTTCTTTTGCCCGGGCGACGATCCCCGGTATGCTCGAGGCGCCTTTCAGCAGAGAAAAATCCGAGTGGTTGTGGAGATGAACGAAGCCCGACACCTCCCTATGATACCGGGAAGATCCGGCGTGGTCAAAGCGTTCGCAGGAACTGTCGCAGCGTGCTGGACGCGCGCCACCGACCAAGGTTATCCAGGTGCTTTCCGTAAAGTGGTTCGTTCTCCAGCGCACCCAGGACGGTCCGGAGGTCCCGTTCCGTCAGGGGCAGGGAGCGGCCGACGATCTCCGATTCCGCCTCTCGCAGGCGGATCAGGTGGATGCCGTCGATGAGAAACGCCGCATGGAACTCCTCCAGGTTGTCTTTTTCCACGCTCGCCGTCGCGACCACCGTGAGGGAGGAGGACGTTATGGGGTAGGCGAATCCGAACTGGTGGAGCATCCAGTTGGTCCTCGTCCGGAGAGGAATCCGAACACGCGTGAGCAGTTCTCCCGGAGCGAGGTCGATCTTGCTGATTGGGACCCACCGGCTGTGGCCGAACCGCCGCAGTTCCACCTTGGCTTCCAGTAACTGGAGCACCACCGCGATCGGCAGGGTTCCTTCGGGGACGCAGATCGCGCCGCCGATCGTAGCAAGGTTACGCACCGGGGGAGGGCCCATCCGGTCCATGGCGGCTACGAGCGGTTCCGGTAGAAAGTGGCTGCCCACTTCCCGGAGCCGTGCGATCGGGATCGCCGCTCCGACGTCGACGCGGATATCGCTGCGGACGACGCGTTTCAGCTCAGAGACGCCATGAAGCGCCACCAGTCGTGATCGGTGTTCGCCCCGGTCCATCCACCACGTACCCCCCGCCCAGAGAGGCAGTTCCGGGTCGCGTCGCAGCAGTTGCAGTACGTCGCCCAGTGCCTGCGGGGTAAGAACCCCCGGTGTGGATATGGCCGATGCCCGACTTGTGCGTCCGCTCATCTCCGGCGCGTCTCCCGTTCGGTCCGCTCACCTCGTTTTCTGCCGTGCAGGCGGCCCGCCAGGCGCACGGCCCGCTCAAACTCGTCTCGTCCGGCGCAGCGGGTCACCAGGTATCGGCTGTATTCCTGAATCTCCAGGTCCGAGGGCATGCCTTTTTCCGAAAGGATCTGATACGCCAGCATCACCAGGCCCGGAAGCGCGTCCTCGCACCGGGAAATACCCACTTTGTCAAAGGCACGCATGATGTCCCGGAAAACCGGCCTGTTTCCCATACCTTCCAGGGTGGTGATCTCCGCGCCCTGCAGGCGATACGCCGGGAGAATGCACGAGGGAACCGGCCGATCTCCCAGGAGGATCGCGCAGCGCAGGCAGTTGCCGCCGCGGCAACGACCCGCCCGTGCTCCCTCTACGGATATGTGGGGCCACGCCCGGTCGGTAGGTGAACACTTTATCGTATGGTGCGCTCCATTCATTACGAACTCGATTTTCACCTGGTTATTCCTCCTCTTCCTGGAGCATGCGCAGCATCTCCCGGGGACTCGCGGGAATCGAGTCGAGATAGAGACCGCTCGCCTGGGAGAGGGCGCTGATAAGCGCCGCCGGAACGGTCAGAAAAGGCAGCTCTCCCACTCCAACGGGGGCGTCTTTCTTGCCTGCCGGTAAAAAAACGACCTTGATCTTTGGCGGTGCTCCGAGAAAACCGGGATTATAGTGACGCTGGACCAGGGGATCCGCCATGAGATCGCGCTCGCGCGTGGTTTCCCGGGTCATGCGGTCTACCGTTTCGTGCAAGGTCCAGCTTAGAGCCTGGTAGATACCTCGCCGGACCTCCGCCTCCGCGGCGTGGCGATCCAGGATCCGTCCGGCGTACATCACGAGCGTCACGGACCGTACGTCGATCGCCATCGTAGCGGGAATAATCGTTGCTTCCACGGCGGCGGACCCGAGGGATCGCTGTGCATCGGCGGGGTTCCTGGTGGCTTTGGTGGTGCGCACGCTTCGCCGGACCTGGATCGGAAGCGGCTCCCGGAAGCGCTGCTTCTGGATCGCCTCACAGGCGGAAAGGATGGCACGGGGGATCACCGAGCTTCCACGGGAGAAAAGACGCGGTCCCGAGTCGTAGACCTCATTGCGGCTGGAAGTATCCAGACTCACGTCGTTCACGGAGATCTGAAGCCCCTCGGCGACGATCGAGCGCCAGGCCTGGCGCAGCCGTGGGGTAGGGGTGGGAACCGAGCAGTACAGGCGCGCGATTCCGTCCTGTCCGAGCTGCACCGACACATAGCCCTGTTCCTTTTCCGCGGAGAGGCCGCACAACTGTTCGCCGAACGCGCATCCGATACCCTTGAGCGCAGTGGTGTTCCGGGGAAGCTGCAACCGGCGTTTCCGTACGAGTTCGTTTGCGGAGAACCTCCGATGGAATCCCGCCAGGTCCGCCAGGGCCTTTGCCAGATCAGGGAGAACCGGCCATTCCTTGCGGAAATGACGAATCCGCCAGAGGATCGGATCCTCCTCGGCGATACCCGCCAGACGGTTGTAGTGCACCTCCCGGGCGAACGTCAACTGCGCGGTACCGACGCCCTCGAATGCGCCCATAGGTGTCGCCACGGTGCGCAGTGCCCGGGCGGAAAACTGCAGGTTTGTCGTCCGGTAGATCCCCTCGGCGGCAGCGCGCAGGCGTTGACGCGTCTCCGCCACCAGCGTGGGGTACGCACCGTGGTCGAGGCGGACATCCACGGCATTCCCCAGGATTGAGCCGTCCCGGTCAAGGCGGGAAACAAACTTGACCGACGCGGGGCTGCGTCCGCCGGTGAGCAGCATCTGATCGCTGCGCATCGCAAGGCGTACTACCGTGGCCGTGCGAATCGCACAGGACGCCACCAGGACAGCCAGCAGACTCGGGAAGTAGAGCGCACCGTCACGACCGCCTTCGACCGGAATAATCCGGAGATCCACCCGTTTCGGGTCGATATCCAGCGCGGCTGCTACGGACCTCCGTACGTGCCCGGGCCACTGCGTAGGGATCCTGAGCGTGAGCTTGCTCGATTCCGGCTGTGCGTCAACCCAGAGCGGCGCGTCCAGCCGGTGGAGCTGGACCTCGGTTCTATACAACCCTTCCACCAGGTGCGCTTCCTCCGCATCAAGAGCGTCCGAGGTATCTGTTGCTTCGGGCGTTTCCTGCGTGTCGGGTGGGGCCGGCGCGTCGGGAGAGTGAGGTGCTTCCGTCGCGGCGGGTGCGGCCGGTGTGACGGGTAGATCCGGCGCGGCGGCCGTTTCCGGAGAACTCGCCGTGCCCGCGGCACCGGTTGTGAATCCCTCATCGGTCCAGGCGAGCCTGCTCTCGGTCGAAAGGGAGATATCCTGTTCCTGTTCCACCAGCTGAACCGCCTGGTCCACGACGGGCCAGTCGGGGCCGATCATCACACCGATCACCTGCCCCGCGTATGTTGCCGAGGAAGGCATCACGGGGATTTCCTCAAAAGGCGGCTCCAGGTGTACCCCCGGTGCCAGCGGTTCCTCTATGCCGGAGTGCCCATGCAGGAGTTTACACCCCCGGGGGAGTTCCCGCGAGGATTGTTCCGGAGGTACCAGGCGGTTCCCGGCACGCGTCGCCGTCACCAGGCGGGCGCAAAGGATCGTATCCTTGACCGAAACGGACATCAGGACCCCTCCCGCAGCGCCGACTCAAGGACTTCCGCGATCCGGTCCTGCTCGGAACGGGTCAACGCCGGAAACATGGGCAGGCTGATAACGCGGTCCGCGGTTTCAGCGGTTCGTGGAAGGTCTTTGTCCGTCACGCCGTAGCGGCCGGACCAGTAGGGCATGCGGTGGAGCGGGATGTAGTGGACGGAAGCTCCGATACCCGCCTGAGCGAGGCGACGGATAACCCGGTCCCGATCGATCGACGGCGAGGTGCGAACGACGTACAGGTGCCAGGCGTGTTCGGTGCTGCCCCGGGGAAGCGTGATCAGTTCCCGTTCCTCGAGAGGGGTGAGGATTACCCGATAGTATTCTGCGGCATCCCGACGTCGCCGGAGAAAGGACTCGGCCCGTTTGAGCTGGACGCGGCCGATCGCCGCGGCGGTATCGGGCATGTTGTACTTGAATCCCGGAGCCACGACCTGATAATACCATCCCCCGAGGTCGCTGCGGTAGCGATCCCAGGCATCCCTGTCGATGCCGTGGGTGCGCATAGTTCGGATGCGCCCGGCGAGAGCATCGTCACCGGTGCAGACCATGCCGCCTTCCCCGGTTGTGATCGTCTTGTTCGCGTAGAAACTGAAGACACCCGCCGTACCGAGCGTCCCCGCGTATCCCGCGGAGGTGCGGCTGGGAAATGCGTGGGCCGCGTCCTCTATTATCGCCGCCCCGTGTTCGCGTGCGATCTCCCGGAACGGCTCTATCGCGCAAACCTCTCCGGCCAGGTGCACCGGAACGATCGCGGCCACCGGTCTACCCGCCTTACTCGCCGCGGCGGCGCGCCGCGCCGTATCCTCCGGATCGAGCAGGAGTCGGTCCGGTAAGATATCCGCAAAGACAACCTCCGCGCCCAGGTAGCGCACCACCTCCGCGGTAGCGGTAAACGTGAGGCTCGGGACGATCACCGCCGTGCCGGGAGATACACCGGTCGCTTCAAGCGAAAGGTGAAGACCCGCGGTGGCGCTGTTCACCGCCAGGGCGTGACGCACACCGATAAACGATGCAAACTCCTTCTCAAAGGCGAGCGCCTCGGCACCGGTAGTAAGCCACCCGCTTCGCAGCACCGTCGCCACGGCTTCTATTTCTTCGTCGCCGATCGAGGGGCGCGCAAAGGGAATATCCTGCAACGCCGGTTCTCCTTTCAAATCTCCCTGTCCCGTCAATACTCGGGTTCCTGCGGGTCACGCCGGAGGTCCGGGAAAAACTCCTGTAACAGCGAACGAAGTTTCCAGCGATTGCGGTAGTCCGTGGCGCGGGATCGGTCCAGGAAGCAAACCGGTTCGAGTCGATCCAGGATCTCCCGGAGCTTCTGCCTGTCCAGACCCTGCCGCTCCACCCGCATGATACGTTCGTGAGGTGAGTCCCGGGGAACCTCATCGCAGTCAAAGAGCGATTCTTCCATCTTCTCTCCCGGCCGCAACCCGATTTCTCTAATCGAGATCTCCCGTCCCGGGGTGGGTCCGTAAAACTGGATAAGCTGTTCCGCCAGTTCGCGGATATTTACCGGTTCGCCCATATCCAGAACGTACAGTTCCCCGGAGTCTCCCACACCGCCCGCCTTAAGGACGAGCGAAACCGCTTCCGGAATCGTCATAAAGAAACGTTTTGCTCCGGGATCGGTGATCGTCACAGGGCCGCCCGTCTCGATCTGGCGCCGGAAGAGGGGAAGAATGCTCCCGCGGGAACCCAGGACGTTGCCGAACCGCACCACCATCGGCGAGCAAACACCGTGGCCGGAGGTGTCTCCGTGTTCGTCACGTGACCCGTGACCGGAGGTGTCTCCGTGTTCGTCACGTGACCCGTGACCGGAGGTGTCTCCGTGTTCGTCGGCGGGCGCCGTGCCCCCGTTCATACCGCACAGAACAATCTCTTCCGCAAGACGTTTTGCTACACCGTATACACTTGTGGGTTTTACAGCCTTATCGGTGGAGACCAGCACGAGCCGGTCAACTCCGGCTTCGCGGGCGGCTTCCACGAGATTGCGTGTTCCAAAGACGTTGTTCTGGATCGCCGCCACGGGATTGGCCTCCATCATAGGCACGTGCTTGTACGCAGCGGTATGAAAGATAACGTCCGCGTGAAGGCGCGTCAGGAGAAACTGCACGTATTCGCGGTCGGTGAGTTCTCCGATAATCGGAACGATACTCGTGCTCTCGCCGACGCCTTCCTCCTGGAGCAGGCGCAGTTCCGCGTCGATCTCGTAGATGCTGTTTTCGCCGTGTCCCAGCAGGTAAAGTCGTTCCGCTCCGCCGAACAGCAGCTGCCGGGCGAGTTCGCTGCCGATACTGCCGCCGGCACCGGTTATGAGGACGCGGCGCCCCCGGAGGTACGAGAGCGCCTCCCGGAGGTTGATGTTGACCGGCGTACGCCCGAGCAGGTCCTGAGGATCGATCTCCCGAGTAAGGATAACGTGTGCCTCGTCGCCTGTGATCTGTGAAACCGTAGGCAGGATACGGATCCTGCTGAAGCTCGCCTGCCGCAGCGTCTCGTAAAGCGTCCGCAGGGACTCCCTGGTCGCGCTGGGAATCGCGATGAGCGCCTCGTCGGCGGGGGTCTTCTCCACGAGCGAGACCACCTGTTCGATCGGACCGAGAACGGGGATACCGTCCAGGCGCTGGCCGATCTTGGCGGGATCGTCGTCGAGAAACGCCACGACACGACCGAGGACGCCTTTCTCGGAAATCTCCCGAGCCACGGCGCGTCCGGCAAAACCAGCACCGATCACGTAGATCCGCGCAGCGCCGCTCACGACACCTCCGATCGAGCCGGCGCGGCGCTGTCCGACGAATCGGCCTTACGATTGTCCGGCTCCAGCGTCTCAAACCCGAGATCGATGAGAAAGGAGTCCTCGTAGAGGTCCAGCCGAACCTTTGCGCGCCCCTTCCGGCGATCCACCTTCACGATTCGGCCTTCCATACCCGACAGGGGTCCCTCCTTCACCACAATTCGATTGTTCACGTCAAACGTCACACGGGATTGCTCCACCACCTCGCCAAAGGAAAGAAAGTGTTGCACCAGTTGAAGACCCTCCGCCCCGAGCGGCTCGATATTCTGGTTGTCCGGTAGAAACCGGACGAACCCCGAGCAACGCCGAAGATCCCGAAACACCTCGGGAGTAATCTCCTCGGTCTGGATAAAAAGATAACCCGGAAACAGCGGTGCCAGGGTCTTTTCCCGCTTCCCTTTCCGGCGGATCGTTAGTTTCCTCCGGGGCCACCAGAATCGGCAGGACTCACCGTCGATACCGCGAAGCAGCAGAGCTTGTTCCGCCCGCCGGATAAAACGCTGTTCCTCCCCGGTCATCACCTGAATCACAAAAAACGTAGCCGCTTTCACAGTGAGCATCAAAGTACCACGCACGCCCCGCCCTCGCAAGCTACCTCAGGGGCAGAGCAGGAGTTCTCAATGTGGGATTTCGTTCCGACACCCCACATTGAGAACTCGCCGAAAACGTCTTGATATTGCTTCTTTCCTACGTTGTGGTGGCAATACCTGGGGGCAGAGCAGGAGCCGGTGCATTAGAATCAGATGAGTGAGCACGAGGCTTGACGGGCTTGCCAGGTCGCGGTAAGCCGGCGCGGGTCCGGTAAGCCGGGGCGGGTCCGGTAAGCCGGGGCGGGTCCGGTAAGCCGGCGCGGGTCCGGTAAGCCGGGGCGGGTTCGGTAAGCCGGCCCAGGTCCGGTCCGTTTCCCGGAAGGATCTCTTGCTCTAAAGAGCGCCCCCGGTTCGTGCCGATGATAAATGCAGAGGTGCTATGGTGATGCGAACCCGACGGAAAACTATTCTCACGATTACCGTACTGGCTCTCTGTGCGACGATACCCGTAGCGGCCCAGAACGCGTGGTCGGGATCGGCAGTGGTGGGACGTTACGGCGAGTTTCCACCGGGTGGTCTGTACGCAGCTTCCAACGCCTTTCCTCTGAACTCCATGGTGGACGTAACCAACGATGCCACGGGCGACACATCCCGCGTGATCGTTGTTCGACGAATCGAGGACCCGGGGATATTCATGCTGCTCTCCGAAGAAGCGGGGGAAGCACTGCGAATAGGACGGGGAAGCCGTGCCTCCGTTAGCGCACAGCCCGTAAGGATGCCGGGACTTACCGAAGTCGGGCCGGGGCAGGATCTGCCGTTTCACCCGGATCCAGATGTAAACCCCGCTGCAGGGTTGGGGGATCCCAACCTGGACATCCTCATGCCGTCCGCGGTCGCCGTTACGCCAGAACCAGAACCGGAGCCCGCGCCCGAGCCGGATGCGGTCGCCCTGGACGAACCGATGGCGGAACGCGAACCGGTTCCTGAGCCGCGGGTGCTGGAGATTATTCCTCCCGAGCCGGTGGTGGACCCGCCGGAACCGCCCGTATTGGAGCCGCCCGTACCACGCCCAACTCCACCGGTCACGCCGGCGCCGGCTCTTACCCTGGTTCTCCCGTCGGACCCCAACGGCGAAGAACCTCGCCTTGTGCGTCCGGAAGTCGTTGAGCCTTTGACCGATCCCCTGGCGGAGCGGATTGCCGAGATGGAAGCAACCTTCGCCGGCGAACGTGTCAGTGCGGCGCCCCTGGGTATCGAGGCAGAAAACGGAATCGTTCCCGTCCCGGCCCCGACGGAGCCAACTCCCGAGCTTCCTCTGCCGCCGGCGGTGGCGCTGGAAGCGGAGATCGTCCCCTTGCCACCGGCAGCACCTGAGCCGTCGCCGCTGGACGTGGACCTTCCCATGGTCGCTGTTCTGACGCCGGAAGCCCCGAAACCCGAACCGCCGAGACCCCCGGAGCGCATCCCGGAGGATGCGGTGCTGGCGCTGGAGCCGGCGGAGTTCCGCGCCCCGGAAGCGCCCCCCGAGCCTGAACCCGAGCCGGCGCCTGAACCCGAGCCGGCCATCGCGGTGCCACGGGAACCGGCGCTGCCGATCGTCCCCTCCCTCGAGCGGGATGCGTACTACGTGCAGGCCGCGGCGTTTACCAGCGCGGAGAGCGTAGAGCGCGCGGTCAGTCGCCTGAACGGCGACGGCACGGGACTGCCGGTGGCTGTAACGGAGCAGGACAACGGAGACCGCCGGATATACCGCGTGTTCGTAGGTCCTCTAGCGGAGGACGAGCGGGGAACGGCTTTGTATGAGGTCCGCAACCAGGGCTTCCGCGACGCGTTCCTGCGACGCCCGTAGTGGTATTTAGAAGCTTGTTGATCGAAGGTGCGGCTTAACAGCGCAACCTGTGATCGTATAAACACTTGTAGCGAGAACCCGGCCCGGTGGCGGGGTGTTCAAGCATATATACCGGCCGTGGAAGAAATTATCGACGGTTTATCAACAGGGTTCTAATTACCGCTCGAAGATCGAACTGATTTCGCGGCGGTATTTCTCTGCAACCACATTCCTCCGCACCTTCATCGTCTGCGTGAGTTCTTCGTCAACCTCGAACGGCTTCGGCAGGAGCCGGATCCGGAAGACCTGCTCAAAGTTCTTGAACCCGTTCTTCCCGTTTACCCTGTCCTGGACCTCCCGGTGGTATCGCGCGTGGATCGCCTCGTTCTCCCAGAGCTCGTGGTCGTCCACGTACTCCACCTCGAGCTCCCGCGCGAGCCGAAGCAGTTCCTCCCGGTTGGGTACGACCAGCGCGGCCAGAAACTTCTGGTCCTGCCCGACTACCATCGCTTGTTCTGCCAGGTCCGACTGGAGAATTGCTTCCTCGATCGGCTGCGGTTCTACGTTTTCTCCGCCCAGGAGTACGATCGTCTCCTTGGACCGTCCCACGATGCGGAAATCACCGGAGTAGGTGAACACCACCAGGTCTCCCGTCTTCAGCCAGCCGTCCTGCAGGACCACTGCCGTTTCCTCCGGTTTCTTGTAGTAGCCCAGCATCACCTGGGGACTACGAACGTAAAGCTCGCCTTTCTCACCGGGACCCAGGAGCTCTCCCGCCTCGCTCATTACACGGTACTCCACATCCGGCAGAAGCGGCCCCACCGTACCGGGGACAGGCCGATCCTGCGGGCGTACCGCCAGGACGGGTCCTGTCTCGGTAAGACCGTACCCCTCGAGCACGGTGACGCCCACCGCCCGGAAGAACTGGTCCACGTGGGGTGGCAGCGCTCCACCACCGGAAACGCCCGCCACAAACCGCCCGCCCAGGCGCGCACGGATCTTTCGGAACACCAGTACGTCTCCGAGAAAACGGAACGGCGTGAGCAGAACGAGTGGTACCAGGGTTACGGTCGCGTCCAGTATGCGGTTTCGATGCTGAAATTGCGGGATCCGCCCGCGTACGGCGTTGAGCAGTCCGCTGTGGATCTCTCCTACACCGAGGAAAAAGTGGAACATCGCCTGACGGACCGCGCTCCGGGAACTCACGTTGCGAAGTACCGCGGTACGTATTCCCTCCCAGATCCTCGGGACCGAGGTCATCCAGGTAGGGCGGATACGCGCCATATCGGCGAGCATCACCGAGCCTACCGGCTTGGAGTATGCCAGGCTCGCCCCGTAGTTGAGACAGATATATTCCACAGCCCGCTCAAAGGCGTGCCATACGGGAAGCACCGTGAGAAAAATATCCCGGGGATTGAGAAAGAGGATCTTCTCCAGGCGGTCCATCTGGAAGAGGAACGACCGGTGCGCGAGCATAACGCCTTTCGGTTCGCCCGTGGTACCGGAGGTGTAGAGAATCGTCGCCAGGTCGTCGGAACGTCCGGCGTCCACCTCCTGCTCGACCGACGCTCGTCCGTTCTCACCGGCGGCGCGACCCCGCTCGATCACTTCGTCCCAGGAGAGAATCGCAATCCCAGCGTGTTCCGGACGCGCCGAGGGAGCTCCGTTTTCGGAGTAATCTTCAAAGAGGATGATCTTCTCCAGGTTGGGCAGGTGTTCCCGTCGGGCGAGTATCTTGTCGCACTGGGCGGGATCCTCGGCGACGGTGATGCGACAGTCCCCGTGGTGGAGGATATAGCTTATCTCCTCGGCGCTGGAGTCGGACCCTCGCGGGACATCGGCGGCGCCGAGCGCGAGGATCGCGAGATCCGTCAGAAGCCATTCCCGGCGGTTGTGACTCATAATCCCTACATGATCGCCCCGGGAAACTCCGATTTCCCGCAGACCCGCGGCAAGGGTAGTGACGGTGCGCCACATCGCGGAAAACGAGAGCGGCTGAAAAACGTCCTTCTCATCCTTGGTCCAGCTGAACGGTCGGTTCCCGTGCCGGCGGCTGAGCTCCCGCATCCGTTTGGGTATCGTCTCATCTGGTTTCATGAAGTCGGTGCGTCTCCCACGAGGCACATCCATTCCGCCTCACACACGGTCTCTCCGTTGACGGTGGCCACGCCGGACTGGCGGAGCATTCGGGGGCTGATCCGCTGGTTTTTTACCGTCATCGTCACGGTATCTCCGGGCCTGACCTGGCGTCGGAACTTCACGTTGTTCACGGAGGCGAGAAAAAAGAGCTTGTCTCCCAGGACGCCCAGCTCCCGTACACCGGCTCCCCCGCATTGCGCCATGCTTTCTACGAGTATTACCCCGGGAACGACGGGATACTCCGGAAAATGTCCTACGAAGAACGGTTCCTCCGGTCTGAATGTGCGTGTTCCCACGATTTCTTCTTCCGACACGGTCTGGAGTTCGTCCACAAACAGAAACGGATCACGATGCGGTAACAGGTTTGTGATAGTCATATGTTCTCCTTATCGCGCGCCATTATGCCATTCCCCGGTCGAACCCACAATCACCGCAACTGCCCGTGTGGTCGATTAATATGCGCTCGCCCGCCGCCGATAAAGAGAGAGGAGGCACGCGTGAAAACGACGACACGGATAGACATATTCCTCGTACTGCTGGAACGGCAAACCGCGCTGATAGATAAGCTTGCGGTTCGGGAGCTGGAGTTGCAGCAGAAGGTGGCGGACCGTGACTGGACTGCGGTGGAGTCGCTGATCGAAGAGATGACCAGGATCAGCGAGGCTATCGCCCAGGTGGAAGAAGAGCGGAACGATACGTTTCTCGAGCTCGCTTACGCGCTCGGTGGAGACTCGAGTTTCTCCTCCGTTCTTTCCCGGTTGCCCGGGGACGCAAGGGAATCTCTCTCGCAGCGATACCGGGAACTCAAAGTGGCGGTTCTGCGGCTCCAGAGCCATACCGCGAATATGGATGCGTACCTGCGCTCGTCACTGGCTACCAACCGGACAGTACTGCGGGAACTCTTCCCGGATTTTGCCGCGCCGGGTTATTCCAGCGATGGACAGGGAAGAATCGAATCTGGTACGGCGCTGATGGTAAATCAGCACCACTGATAACGAGAGAGTCGGGGAGGACCGAATGCAGTCGACCTTTTCCGGACTGGAGTTGGGTAAACGCGGTGTTTTCGCCCACCAGCGGGCACTCCAGACCGTAGGACACAACCTGACCAATGCCTCCACCGAGGGGTACAGCCGGCAGCGGATCGAACTGCAGGCGACACCGCCGTTGTACCGGCCCGGCCTGAACCGGGCGGAGACACCGGGGATGATCGGCCAGGGCGTCGATATTGCCCGGATCGAGCGGGTGCGGGATTTTCTTTTGGACCGCCGGATCGTCACTGCTCTGGGAGACGAATCATACTGGCAGACCCGGGAGCGGTACGTCCTTCAGATGGAGCAGGTTTACAACGAGCCGGGAGAGTCCTCCGTACGGAGTCTCATGGACCGGTTCTGGGACAGTTGGCAGGAACTGTCGCTCTACCCGGAACAGCGAGCAGCCCGGGAGGCTGTGCTCCAGCGGGGCGAAGCGCTGGTGGAAGGCGTTCGGAACCGGTACCAGAACCTGGACCGCATCCGCCGGATGGTGGAGGACGAGATTCAGGGGAACGTCAAACAGATCAATACTCTGATCGACGATATCACCGACTTGAACAGGGAGATCGTCCGCGTCCAGGGCGCCGGTGACAATCCGAACGATCTTCTGGACCGTCGGGATCTCCTGGTGGACCGGCTCGGGAAGCACCTGGATATCACGATCGATGACCGCAACCCCGATGAGTTCAGTATTTACACCGCGGGGTACCATATCGTGCAGGGCCGAATCGGTCGGCCCTTCGACCTCCAGCCCAACCGCGAGAACCTCGGCTACAGCGAGATCGTCTGGTCTCACAGCGGCGAAGCGATCCGGTTCCGCGGAGGGACGCTTGGAGCGCTGCAGGAGCTCCGGGACGGGGATCTGCGTACGGAGATCCAGTCGCTGGACACGATGATGATAAACGTGGCGGACCTGGTGAACGAGATCCATCGCGACGGATACGGGATCAACGGGCGAACGGGTCAGGACTTCTTCGTGGAGTACCCGGTGGTCCTGGACGCGCAGGGAAACATCGACTCGAATCAGGACGGAACGCTCGACCAGAGTTATATCTTCCGTATCCACGGGAGCAATACCCTGGATCTGCAGGCTCAGATCGGGCTGGAGGGAACGATCCGGCTCTCGGCGGATCCAGCCCTTGCTCCAAACCAGAACAACGGCGGCGTTATAGATATCCCTTACCGCGCGCGGGATACCGTAGAGGATCTGATCTCGCGGATCAACAACAGCGGCGCGGAAGTGACGGCCCGGCTCAACCGTGAAGGCCGACTCGAACTCAAAGCGACCACCGCGGCGCACCGCGACCACCCCGACTTCGTTCTGCGACACGTGGAGGACAGCGGCCAGTTTCTCACCGGTTACGCGGGACTACTCTCGGAGAGCGGTCCCGATGGTGCGTTCACGTGGAACCAGCCCGACGCGGTGCTGAATCTCCGCGGCGAGGACTCTCTCGGTGGTCGGGCGGAGTACGCAGTAGCGCCGTTGATGAACCCCTCCGGGTGGATCTCGATCAACCCGGATATAGTGCGGGAACCCACGAGCATAGCCAGTTCGTTCTCAGTCGCAGGCGAGCCCGGAGAGACCGGGGACGGTCGCGCGGCCCTGGCGATCGCAAACATTCGGAATACTACCGTCGGGATCGGGCGTACCGAGACGCTGGACGACTACTTTGCCGACTCGGTCGCACGGATCGGCCTCAAAGGTGAGCAAGCGGAGATCGCGCTCCGCACGAGCGAGCGAATCCGGAAGGACCTTACCGACCTGCGACAGTCGATCAGCGGTGTCAATCTCGACGAAGAACTAGCCCAGATGATCAAGTTTCAACACGGATACCAGGCGTCGGCGCGTTTTATCACCACGGTGGACCGCATGCTCGACACGATCATCAACCGACTCGGTGCCTGAGGAGTAAGGTATGGAACGGATTAGTACGAACATGCCCAACGACAACATGCAGTTTTATCTGCGGGAGCGTAACCGGGCGATGCAGCAGTTGCAGAACCAGGTGGCGACGCAGTCCCGTATCACCAACCTCCGGGACGATCCCCTGGCGGCGGCGCACGCCACGCGCTATCGTTCCTATCTGGTTCGGCTGGAGCGATTCGGCAAGAATATCGGTACGATCCAGGATCGAAACAACGTCGCCGAAGGTCACCTGCGGCACGCAACGGATCTGCTGCAGCGCGCCCGGGAGATCGCGGTGCAGGGAGCTCACGGCACGTACGCCCCGGAGGATCTTCGGCACATGGCGGTGGAAGTCAACGAGATACTGCAGGAGATGGTGGAGACCGGTAACGCCCGTAGCGCCGACGGAACCACGATATTTGCCGGCGACCGGAGCAACCAGCTACCCTTCCGATCGCTCACGGGGATGGCTGCCGGAGAAAACCAACCCATGATCACGGAAGTGATGTATCAGGGCACGATTAACCCTCAGTCTGGAGAAGTGGCGGACAACGTGTTTATCCAGACCAACTTTCCCGGTAATTCCGCGTTCTGGGCGGAACACCAGCAGGTCTCCTCCCGGGTGGATGCGCGGGGGTACCAGGTGGACCAGGACGGGGTGATAGCGGTGAACGGCGTGGATGTGAACGTACGGGAAGGCGACACGGTGTTCTCCGTGATTCAGAAAATCAACGAGTCCGGAGCAGCTGTTAAAGCACGGCTCGACCCCGTCCATTCCGGAATCGTGATCGAGACGACTACCCCCGGGCAGATCTGGCTGCAGGATGGAGCCGGTTCCACGGTGCTTCAAGACCTGGGATTGATTACCGGCGAGGACGCTCGTCCTCCGCAGAATATCGCCGCATCGGCGCGCGTTTCCGGCGGCTCCGTCTTTGACGCCCTGATCACGCTTCGGGACCAGTTGATGAGTGGAGACCAGGAGGCGATCGGTTCCAGGGGCATTCTTGCTATGGACCACGCTCTGGACAACATGTTCGGGACTCTGGGACGACTGGGAGCCGTCAACGCACGCCTGGACGGCACGTACAAGCGGACCGACATGGAGATACTTGACGTACGCAACCAGGATTCGCGCAACACCGATATGGACTTCGCGGAGGCGATCACGGAACTCAGGATGCTGGAAATGAGCCACCGCGCCGCTCTGGGAGCATCCGCCCGCGTGATTCAACCGACGCTGCTTGATTTCCTGCGATAGAAAGGTAAGGGAAGAGGATTTCTGTAATGACGGACGTTACGATCGAGACCAAACCCTACGGTGAGATGACCGTGAAGGAGCAACAGCTTCTTCACTTTCCCGTGGGGCTCTTCGGATTCGAGCGGATGAAGCGCTACGCGTTGCTTGATTCCACGTCGCCACCCTTTATCTGGCTTCAGAGTCTGGATGATCCGGGTCTGGCGTTTATCCTGGTCAACCCCTACCTGGTAGTGCAGGATTACGTTCTCGATATCGATCCGCAGGAGCTGGTGGAGATCGGCGAACCCCGGGAAGAGGACCTCCTGGTTTTTTCGATCGTCACGATAGCCCATGAGGAAAATCGGGTCAGCTGCAATCTGCAGGGACCGATTATCATCAACCGTCGTGAGCGCCTCGGGCGCCAGGCGATCTCCCTGGACACGCGGTGGAGCATCCGCCATTCGCTGTTGGAAAAGGGGTAGGGATGCTCATACTCGCCCGGAAATCCAACGAGCGGATAATGATCGGTGATGAGATCGAGATCTCCGTAATCGAGATCCGCGGGGATCAGGTAAAGATCGGTATCACCGCTCCGCCCTCGGTAAAGATCTATCGGCGCGAAGTGTTTGACGCGATCCAGGCGGAAAACCAGGAAGCTGCCCGGACATCACCGCAGGACCTCTCCGGTCTCACGGACCTCCTCCCCCGCACCGAAACCTCTACCGAACAATCGGAATAGACGCGCTCTCGTCGGGGCGTACCACCTCGGGACCCTGCCTGTTGATCGTGAGTGAATAGGGGTCAACCGTCGAACCGGGGGTACGCTTTCGGTTTCCCCACGTCGCCGGTGCGCAGATAACGGGGGCCCGCCCAGGGATCGTCGTACTCTCCCCTCAGGAGAGCCGGAATACCGCGCCGGAGCACCCCGTCGACCGCGGAAGTCGGACGGTGAACCCCGAGCTCCACCGCGGATGCCATGATTTCCGGGGAGAGAAACTCCCGGAGTTCCACCAGGGTCACGTTTCCCGCGACCCGCCAGCTCGTCGACCCCGAACCGCTGTGCGCGCCGTTGTCACGCTGTTCGGTTCTTGCCGCGATGATCCGTTCTTCCAGTTCCCTCGGGGTTGCATCGAGATTGTCCGAGATGCGTTCGACCACGCGGTGTCCGGGGGGGCCGGTGCAACGGTACAACGCCGCGTAGTAGCGTTTTTTTCTCGCGTCGATCAGCGCCACCACGATGCCCGGTGCGGAACTGCTGCTATGGTCGAACTCGCAAGCGGTCCGCGTAAACGCCACAGCGTCGAGAGTATCCACCGAGACGACCGGAGCATTCGCGGCGAGGGCTATCCCCTTGGCGGCGGCCATTCCGACCCGCAGGCCGGTGAAACTGCCCGGACCGGCTCCGACAAGGACGCCGTCCAGCGTGGAGGGAGCCCAGGAGAGATCCTCCAGGAGCGTCCGGATCGTCGGTACGAGCGCCTCGGTATGGCGGAATGCTGTGTCGTGTTCGATCAGACCGGCGGGCGATCCGATCCAGGGATTGCCTCCGGATTCGATCTCCGCGGCGGCAACACCGAGGACCGTGCCGGCGGTCTCAATGGCGAGTACGCGCATCGTGGTAGTGTAGCGTTATTTCACGCTGATCGTCACCGGGAGTTATCTGTATATCCACCTGCCATCGGGCGTATTCGAGCAGCTCCGGTGCCCGATCCGGCCACTCCACGATCGTCACCGCTCCCCCCATCAGATCCTCCAGGGCAAGATGCCGGAACTCCTCCTCGCCGGAAATGCGGTAAAGGTCCACGTGCAGAATGGGGACGTCCCCGGTTCCGGTGTACTCGTGGATGATCGTGAAGGTGGGGCTCGGCATCCGCTCCTCGACACCGAGTGCTGCGCCGAGCGCGCGGGCGAAGACGCTCTTTCCCGCGCCGAGATCACCGGTAAGACATACCACCACGCCCGGAGCCAGCTCTTCTGCGAGCCGACTCGCGACCGCTTCTGTTTCCTCGGGAGAACGGGTGGTTACGGTGAGAGGGCTTTGACTCAGATCCACGGTTCTCAAGGCAGGACGCCGGATCGATCGAGTTCCCTGATATGCTCCTTCAGAAGCTTCATCGCCGGAACGATAGGATAATCGGTCGATTCCAGAAAACTGATCGTTACCTGTTGTGAGCCGTACGGGGAGAGTTCCAGCACGAACTCAATCGGAGAGGTGCTGTGTGAAGAGTCTCCCACGGAAATACGAGCTTCTCCACGGTACATCCGTCTGTAATCGATAGCCAGAGGTATCCGCTCGATCTTGTCGATATCGTTTACTTTCATTTTTTTACCTACCGGGGAATTGTTATATGTCGCGCCAGCGTCTCCGAGAGGGCCGTAAAGCGGGGGAGTACTTCGTACTCAAGAAGGTCTCCCACCAGAACGTAGTCGGTATTCCGAAACGCTTCTTCCAGCTCCGAGAGAAGATCATGAATTCCGGCGATCGCTTCACCCAGGGGCTTGTCCTCCACGGACTCTTCCTGCAGCGACGGTCGTGCTTCCACCACCTTGGGAAGAATACGCAGCAACCGAGAAGCGACCTCGGTGAACCGAGTCACCGTATCCATCGCTTCTTTTTCCCGGCCGGATTGCAACGCACCGGGTATGTCTTCGAAACGCGGCAGCACGTCGTCGAGAACGGTCAGGGTAAGCGCCATCTCGTGCTCCGGGTCTATCAGTTCCCGCTGACGGTTCTCAAAGAGGATCGCCATCTCACCCGCCCGGGCGGCCAGTCGGTGTCGGGTATCTACGTCGGGGATATCGCCGGAACTGCCCCGTAACGGTTCGTCCAGCAGTCCTGCCAGGTCCGGTGCGATCTTCTGGATACCTTCTACGACCCAGGGCAGCTCTTCGATTACAGCTCGTACCTGGTCATCGTTGCCTTCCACCATGACGCGTCGCAACAACCCGGTATAGGTGATAAGTGTCTCAAGCCCTTCTATCTGCTGCTGGTAACGGCTGCTTGCAGCGATGCGAATCTCTTCTGTTTCTTCCACCGACAGGGATTGCCACGACTCGTCGGTAAGTTCCCGGACCGTCCCGTTTACTTCCACCCGGTCAATCACGTGGTTGTTGGTAACCAGCCAGTTGGTTACTTCCCGGAGAACGGATCCCGCGGTGTTCTCCCCTTCCAGCTGAAAATCGACAGGCATTTCGTTAACGATGATCTTCACGGTGTCGTATCTCCTCGGTGTATTATCGCTATCGTCCCGGTGGTGAGCCTATACCGGGGAGGTTTTCGAGCGAACGGGACTGCTCCTCCAGCTGTTCAAGAGCGCCTTCCATCTGTCCGAACTCGCGACGCAGCTGCTGCTCCGTTGTAGCGAGACGCTCATTGTACCGCTCGATACGGGACTCCGTCTGGGAAATACGCGTGTCCATACCGCTGGAGCGGATCGCTATGATCCCTCCGGTCTGAACGTAGGGTGTGGTGGAACGATCCATCACGACCGCCGCCCCGGTGTCCATGATCAGGTCACCCGTCGTATCCCGTCCGAAGAGACGCCCCACCGCATCAAAGTTGGCTTCCAGCGCGCGGTCCAGCATCGCTTCGTTGATTTCCATATAGCCCCGCATACGCGAGAGATCAAGGGCTCCACCGCCGGACGCGTTGGAAGAGATTCCGATCTGAGCCAGCAGTCGGAGCGGATCGTCGGCGCCGCCGTAACTGTCCATCATGGTCGTCTGGAGGCGGCTGCGCAGCTGGTTGAGCGTGGTCTCGCCCTGGAACAGGCCCAGGCGCTCTTCCATGCGTTCACGTTCCTCCGGTGAGAAGTACTCGATCTGATCGATGAGGGAAGGGTCCGAGCGGGTGTAGATGTTGATATCCCGGATCGCCTGGTTGTAGTACCCGACAAAGTTGATGATCGCGTCCTTGGCGGATTCCCGGTCGGGGGAGACCTCGATTTCGACCGGTTCCGGAGAACTGCGCCGGAGGTTGAGAGTGACCCCGGGGATCAGGTCGTCGATCTCGTTACTCGATCGCGTGACTTCAACTCCGCTGTATTGAATCCGGGCATCCCGGGCGGTTTCAATCGCGTTGACCGGTACCGCTCCGTCACGGATATCCGGATCGATGATCTGAATATTGCGAATCTCCAGCGCACGGTCCGTATTGCGATTCACGAACACAAACCCGTCCGCTGTCTCCAGTAACTGATCCGCCGGGATCGTAACGGGCTGAAACTGTTCCGTCTCGGGGAGCGCGGGAAGTTGCCGCCGTTGTCCCGCCCCGGTCATCGTCATCGCGCGGTTATCCTCGATGCGTTCCGGTGGTTCCGGCGGAGCGTATTCCGGCAGGTCGAGTCCGAACACCTCGTCCTGGACGGTGATGCCCTCGAGCGTTACTGAACCGGGTTCCGGAGTCTCCGGTCCCGGGGGAACGTCCGGAACTTCCCACTCCTCACGCGGGAGCTGTTCCGTCCGCGCCTCAAACTGCAGCACCATACCCGGGTCAATCGCGAACGCCCGGTCGAGGCGGAGCGTTTCCTCCTGACCGGGGTCCAGGCGCAGTGGAACTTCCTCCAGAGCGGAGATTGACCGTTCCGGTCGGGGAGGGGAGAGCACGCCCAGCTCTTCTACCAGCTCCTGTGCTGCTTCGCCAAAGGAGAGGCGCGCCTGGGCTCCCTCACCCTGGCCTTCAAACACGAGGCGTCGGGTGGTGCTGGTGTCGGGAACGATGTTCACTCGCACTACGTCGGGGACGCGACGGTTGGCCTGGTCCGCAAATTCCTGAAGCGTTCCGCCGGTAAAACGGAACGAGCGGGTGGTATCGCCAAGGGTGAACTCATAGACTCCGGGCTGAACCCGAAAGTCGCGACTTACGGAGTCGGATGCAAAACGGTCACGCCCGGCGGTCTGGAGAACGGTTACTTCCTCCGTACCATCTTGTGCCTGACGGCTTGCTGTTACGGTGAGTACCGCGGGATCACTGCTTTGACCCAGGCGGTTGCGGAACGGGTTTTCGATACCGAAGAGTGCGCGTGCGGCTCCTCTGAGATCGGAGAGGTTTCTGCCCAGGTCCTGCCACGTGCGCCGTTGCAGCTCGTAGGTTTC
>SLRR01000300.1 GCA_007130865.1 Spirochaeta sp.
AGTTCCTCGAACTCGACACCGACCCGCCGTGCTCCCTCGCGAGCACTCTTCTCATCACGTGCCAGAACAAGCGCTACCGGCTCTCCCCAGAATCGGGTCTCCTCTCGCGCGAGTAACGGCTGATCCATCATCAGCGGGCCGTAACGCGGTATCTGGTCAGGCAGGTCCGCCGCCGTAAGGACCCGTTCCACTCCGGGGAGTGCCTGAGCCGGCGTCGGATCGATCGCGAGGATCCGAGCTCGCGCGACGTCAAGTCGCACAAAGGCACCGTGAAGAGCATTTGCAAACGGAAGGTCGTCAACGTACTGCTGGACTCCGGTTACCCGGTAAACACTCTCTCGTATCTCTAGGGTGCTGTCCATCACGTCACTCCCCTATCAGACCGTCTCCCGGACGATCTCGACGAACTCGTCGTCCGTCAGCAATCCTTTCTTCGCGATTCCGAGTTCTTTTACGCGAGTGAGGATCTGTTTTTTCCGGTCGTCCGATACGGGCTCCATCCCGAGGTCGGACAGTTTAAGATCCACCGATTGCAGTCCCGACTTTTTTCCGATCACGTATCCCGGTTCCTGCCCGAGGAACGCCGGATTCAGCGCGAACAACGCCAGCGGCTCCTCCCGGATCAGGTCCAATCCCATGCCCGACTCGCGGGTAAACGTCCTGTCTCCCACCATCGGCTTGGAGATCGCCATCGTATGTCCCGCTATACGCATCGTTTCCCGGGCGAGAGCGGTCAGTTTCGAGAAGTCGATGCCCACCTCAATGCCGTACAGCGCACGGAGCGCCGTAGCTATGGACTCGAGCGCCGTATTTCCGGTGCGCTCGCCCAATCCTGCGATACTGCAGTGCACGACTTCAGCACCGGCAGCTACCGCCGCGAGAGGCGTCGCAACGCCAAGCTCAAAGTCGTTATGCGTATGTATCTCTGTGATGCAGCCGGTAATATCTCGTATACGCCGGATAAGGTATGCCGCCGCTTCAGGGAGGAGACTGCCGGTGGTATCCACCAGCGTGACCGAATCCGGCTTCGGGCCTCTGGTGGCTATCGCCTCCATGTAGCGATCGAAAAATGCCGGCTCCGCCCGTGAAATATCCATCGGAAAGAGGACGATCTTGAGCCCCTTGCTCCGGGCATACTGCAACGCGTGCAGCGTACGTTCTATTACAATATCCTCGTCCCAGTTCTTGAACTGATACTGCAATCTTGGTCGGCCCGCGGGCATCTCGAGAACGATGCCGTCCACGCCGCATTCCACGGCGAGGTCGATGTCGCTTTCCGTGACCCGACTGAGTACGTACGTTTCCGCTTTCAACTTCCGTGCAACGACAGCTTTTACGGCGTCCACATCTTCCTCGGAAACCGCGGGCAGGGCAACCTCGATCCGATCCACACCGATATCGTCAAGCATCTCCGCGATGCGCAGTTTCTCTTCCTTCCGAAAAACCACGCCCGGTGTCTGTTCACCGTCCCGCAACGTCACGTCGTGAAACCGGACGTTACCCGGTATATCCTTCAGCGAAGCCCGGACATCGGAAACGTAGTTGAAGGGACTGACCCACCAGTCGTCGGTGTGATACGTGTTACTCATTATCATCTCCTTGTTCGTCAATGAGCGCTACGGCACGGCACCATCCCGCGGAAGCACCAAGAATTTTCACCGGAAACGCTGCCACGACGAAACCCGTCTCTGGAACCGCGTCGAGGTTGGCGAGTTTTTCGATCTGGATGTACTCCTGTTTGCGACCATGGAAGTGCGCCGGCCAGAGCGCGTTCGGCTCGCCCCGCCTGTGAGCTTCCGCCATCTTCGCGACCGGGCGATCCAGCCCCCATCCATCGATCCCGATGCATCGGACACCCTGATCGAGAATGTACGCCGTCGCTTCCAGGGAGAGGCCGGACTGTGCCGGCAGGTACTGCTCCGTCATCCAGTAGGCATCGGCACCTGTCTGAATGAGAACGATCTCGCCCGGTGAAAGCTTGTGGTCTATCAGATCAAGAGCCCGCCGCACGTCGTCGCCCGAGATACTGGAACCGGCTTCCATATTCCGGAAGTCCAGCCGGACACCCGGTCCATAACACCAGTCCAGGGGTATCTCGTCGATCGTCCTGGCTTTCTTCCCGGCCACCTCCGGACCGTAATGCCACGGTGCGTCAACATGCGTTCCGGAATGGGCACTGGCGGTAATCTTCTCCGTGGCGAGCGCTATTCCGCCGGGAAAATCTTCCGGGGGGATTCCCGCCAGCTGTCCGAGTCGTCGAGCGCCGTCCCTGTGGTCCATGTACTCTATAACCGGCGGATACGGTTCGCTCCCGCCGTTCTGGTGCGGGGTGCTGAGATCGACTATTCTCATTTGCTCAGCCTTTGTGCGGCGTCTTCCACCGCGTCGATGATATGCTTGTATCCGGTGCACCGGCACAGGTTACCCGCCAATCCTTCCAGGATTTCCTCGCGGTCTGGACTCGGATTCGCGTCCAGTAATGCCCGGGCGGACATGATCATCCCCGGCGTGCAGTAACCGCATTGAGAACCGTCGTGACGTATGAAAGCATCCTGCACTACATCAGGACGTCCGCCCCGACCGAGTCCTTCGATCGTCGTAATCTCGCTACCGTCGGCGACTGCCGCCAGGATAAGACAGGAGTTGATCGGCACTCCGTCCATGATGATCGTACACGCCCCGCACTCGCCCTGCCGGCAATTATACTTAGTGCCCGTCAGTCCGATCTGTTTACGGATAATGTCGAGCAGAAGATCATCCGGCTCGATCGCCACGATATGATCCTCACCGTTTATCCGGTACTGAACCGTCATAAATCGTTCCGTCATCGGTTACTCCCCTTCGCCAGTCGCTCCTGCGCGATGCGGTACGTCCTGGCGGTCAACACGCCGACCATCGCGACACGATACTCCCGGGAACTCCGGACGTCGGCGATCGGGTCAACCTCGGCCATGGCGGCGCGGGACGCTTCATTCAGGAGGTCGTCATCCACCTCGTTTCCCTCAAGAAGTTTCGCTGCGGCAACACCCGGCATCGGTCGCGGCGAGACCGCACCGTAGGAGAACCGGACCTCACCACCGTCGGTGACCAACGCGGCCACGTCGACCGTCGCAAGATCTACCGCTCGGCGGCGTGTTATCCGGAGATAGGATGACCCCGCTTGCGCCGGTAACGCGGGGATATCCACGCTCGCCACGAGTTCCCCTTCTCGGAGCGTGGTCCGACCCGGTCCGGTGATGAAATCGATTACGGACTCGGATCGATTTCCTTCCGGTCCGACGACGTTCACTCGCCCGTCGAATATCACGAGCGGTGGCACGGTATCGGCTGCCGGCGAGGCATTGCAGATGTTCCCCGCAAGGGTTGCGCGGTTGCGGATCTGGATCGACCCGATCAGGAGTATAGCTTCCCGGAGCGCGTGATACGTACCCGTGGTACCGAGATATTCCGCTACTTCAGTCAACGTAGCACCTGCGCCGATTCTGAGCGTCCCGTCGTCGAGCGTCCGGATATAGCGCAAGTCGGCGATCCCTCCGAGATCGACCAGCAGGTCCGCGTAAAAACGATCGGTCCGGGCCTGGACGATCAGGTCGGTTCCACCGGCGTGCACTCTGGCAACGCCCCGGGCATTCCGGAGGATTGAACAGGCTTCGTCCACCGTGTTCGGTCTTACCACGTCAAATCGACTCGCCACAGTTTGTTCCCTCGTGTCTGGACGCGCCTAGGACACGCTGTCGTCGGATTGAACGCGTGCTATAACCACGTCGTTCGTCCAGGCGTTCTTCTCAAACGACTCGAGAAGCAGGTTCATCGCATTGAATATGTGCTCTTTCACGAGTTCCCCGGCGAGATCAGCGTCCCGATCGAGGCAAGCTTGAAAGATTTTGTCGTGATCCGGTCCGACCGTGTGCAGACGCTGAATAAATACGTGGGATATCGCGATATACCGGGCCACGTTGTTTCGCAATCGCACGATCAACCCGTTGAGCGTGTCCCATTCCGACGGCTCGTACAGGAGCGTGTGGAACTGCTGGTTCAGTTGGGAGAACATCTCGATGTTGTCGTTGTATTCGCTCAGTTCATCCAGAACTTTCCGAACCTTGTCCAGATGAGCGTCGGTATACCGTGGAACCGCACGTTCAATCGCCAGCTTCTCCAGCGTCGCCCGGATCGAGTAGATCTCCTCAATCTCCGCCGGTGTAAGTTCCGTCACCGTGACCGATCGCTTGTAGGCGCGTGTAACCAGCCCTTCCGACTCGAGCACCCCCATCGCCTGACGGACGGGCATGCGGCTGAGGGAGAGCAGATCCGCCACAACCTCCTCGTCGATTACCTGTCCCGGAGGAAGCACCCCGGTAATAATCGCTTTTCTGAGTGCCGTCAGTGCCAGTTGATCCGCTTTCACGAAGCGTCCGAAGTCCCCGGAGAAAACGTCTTTCAAGCGCTTCAAATCGACCTGTTCCATCAAACCCCCATTTGATCTATGATCATTGATTACTGATCATACCGTACCACCATACCCGGTGGTGGTCAACGAAAAAAAGATGCAGCAGGCAGACGGGTGGTTAGGAGGAAGTTTCATGAGACAAAACGGATGCCGCGTACGTGCGATCGAGGTCTCGACGGTGTATATGAGAACACGGATACCGTTCCAGTACGGCATCGCGACGCTCACGCGGTTGCCGCATATCTTTCTTCGGGTAACCCTTGAGGGTTCCGACGGTAAAGTACATCAGGGTATCGCAGCGGAAGGACTCCTGCCTAAATGGTTTGAAAAGAATCCGGACAGCACCAGCGCCGAGGATCTCCGGCGGATGTGGACCGTGATCCGGAACGCCGCTCGAACAGCCCTGGAGTTTCCGCCGATGCCCGACTCGTTCAATATCTGGCGAGAACTTTACCAGGAGCTGGAAAGACAGGAGATACAGAACAATTTTCCGCCGCTCCTGTGGCATTTCGGAGCAAGTCTGGTGGAACGGGCCCTGGTTCACGCCGTGTGCCGCCGGCACGCGGTACCGTTTCACAAGGCTTTACGCGACGGACTTCTCGGTTTCGATATTACTGCGATTCATCCGGAAATCCCCGGCAGGTTCACGGGGAAAGCGCTTCCGCGATCCCCGCTTTCGTCTGTTCATGCCCGCCACACCGTCGGCCTTGGAGATGCCCTCACGGCCGATGACATCGATACGGCCGTCAACGACGGCTTGCCGGAGACTCTGGAAGATGACATCGCACGATACAACCTCCGTTACTTCAAGATCAAAGTTCGGGGAGACCCAACCGCCGATATGGAGCGGTTACGTAGAATCGTCTCGCTCCTCCGGCGAATGAACGTGGCGGACTACCGGTTTTCGCTGGATGGAAATGAACAGTTCTCGTCGGTAGACTCCTTCCGAGCGTTCTGGGACCACCTCCAAGAGGACAAGATTCTTTCACCCGCCCTGAAACATCTCCTGTTCGTGGAACAGCCTTTCAGCCGTTCGGTAGCGTTGACGCGAGAACTGGGACGCGATCTTCTGCGGTGGGAAACGAGGCCGCCGATCATCATCGACGAATCGGACGGCGCCCTTGAGGACGTTCAAACCGCTATCGACCTCGGGTATCAAGGCTCCAGTTACAAGAACTGCAAAGGCGTGTTCAAGGGAATCGCCAACAGGGTGCTCCTGGCATACCGCTCCGACCACCCGGAAAACCAACAACTGATAATGAGTGGTGAGGACCTGGCAAACGTCGGACCCGTCGCGCTCCTGCAGGACCTGGCGGTAATGTCCGCCCTGGGGATTTCCCACGTCGAGCGGAACGGTCACCATTTCTTTCGGGGTCTGTCCATGTTCTCCCGCGAGCTGCAATCCCATATCGTCGCGATGCATCCGGACCTGTACGCCGAGACACCAGCGGGCGAGGCGATTCTCCGAATTCACAACGGCCGAATCTCGATGAACAGTATCAACGCGTCGTCCTTCGGGACCGAGCTTATTCCGGAAGAAGCACCGTATGTCGATATCGCCGACTGGGAGTGCCCGACGGAAACCGCGTGAAGATTCTTTTTGACAACCCCGCTCGCCCGTGATAGCCTAATCAATGATCAGTGATCACTGATTAAACATCAGGAGGGCATGCCGATGCATTGTTCGAACCTGTTCTCCCCCGTGCGTATTCGAGACCAGGAAATACCCAATCGATTCACAGTCCCCGCTATGGTTCTTAACTACTGCCGGGAAGACGGGTATCCCACGGAGCGGTATTTCCGGTACCACGAGGCAAAGGCACGCGGCGGGTGGGGGCTGATAATTACCCAGGATTACGCAGTGGAGCCCCGCGGCAAGGGATACAGCAATATTCCCGGCCTGTGGGAAGACGCCCAGATCCAACCGCATGCAGAGCTTCCCCGGCGGGTACACCGGTACGGTGCGAAAATCTTCGCCCAGATTTACCATGCGGGACGCCAGAGCAACCAGGAAATCATGGGGATGCAGCCGGTAGCGCCCTCGCCGATACCGTGTCCCACCAAGAAGCAGATGCCTCACCCGCTTTCGATTGACGAGATCGAGGACCTGGTGGACAAGTTCGGCAATACGGCGCGTCGCGCCAGGGAAGCGGGGTTTGACGGTATCGAGGTACACGGTGCGCACGGCTACCTGGTAGCGCAGTTTCTTTCCGCGTATTCCAACAAGCGGACCGACGAGTACGGGGGAACCGTGTGGAACCGGTGCCGTTTTGCCCTCGATATCGTCCGCGATATTCGCCGCAAGGCGGGAAACGACTTCCCGATTATTTTTCGAATATCCGGCGACGAGTTTGTCCCCGGCGGTCGAACGATCGAAGAGACAAAAGCGGTCTGCATGCTGCTCGAAGACGCAGGCGCGGACTCTATCCACGTGTCCGCCGGTGTATACGGAAGCCGCCACCGCGTGGTACCACCGGCGCGTATGCCCCACGGTCATATTGTCGACCACGCCGCCGAGGTCAAGTCGGTCGTATCCGTCCCGGTCATAACCGTCGGGTGGATAAACGATCCCTTCATGGCGGAATCGATCGTGAAATCCGGTAAAGCGGACCTCGTCGCTATGGGACGCGCCTCCCTGGCGGACCCGGAGCTGCCGAACAAGGTCGCCGCCGGACGTTATGACGAGATCATCTACTGCATCGGCTGCATGCAGGGATGCGCGGAGAAGATCCGCAAAGCCGGCTCCGCGGGCGGTTGCATGCTGAACCCGCTCACAGGCCGGGAGGAAGAACTCGAGGTGATTCCGACGGATACACCCCGGACGGTGTACGTGGCCGGCGGAGGCATAGCCGGCATGGAAGCCGCGATCATCGCGTCCCGTCGCGGACACAATGTCGACGTGTTCGAGCAGAGCGACCGACTCGGCGGTGAATACGGACTCGCTTCTGTAGCGCCGGGCAAAGGTGAGATAGCAGGGTTCATTTCCTGGCAAACGCTCGAGATGAGCCGTAACAACGTACGGGTACATTTCAACCGACCGCTCACCGCGGAAATCGTCAAGGACGATCGTCCCGACACGGTGATCGTTGCCACCGGCAGCAAACCGAGTGTGCCGTCGATTCCCGGCATTGATGATCCGTCGGTCGTGTCCGCCGCGGATGTGTTGGCCGGTCGCGTCGACGTCGGCGACTCGGCAATTATCCTCGGCGGCGGCATGGTGGGATCGGAAACGGCAAACCACCTGGCAAGCCACGAGAAACGCGTAACTATACTGGAAATGCAGGGCCAGATCGCGTTGGACGAAGAAGCAAACTCCCGATATCTGTTGTTATGCGACCTTGAAGACCACCAAGTCAGGATAGTCACAGACTCGGTGGTGACCCGGATAGAAGATGGAATCGTATACGCGAGCACAACCAGGGCAGACATGGTTGGAGCAACAAGCACCGTCGATGCCGGCGCCACACAGGAAGAAATACCGTTTGGCCCGTTTGATACGATTATCGTTGCCATGGGTTCCGAGGCGGAGCAGACACTGGCCTCTCAGGTGGAATCGATCGGAATACCGGTTACCACCGTCGGCGACGCCCGGGGAGTCCGGAAAGCCCTGGAGGCGATAGAGGAAGGATATCGTGCCGGTCTGACCGTTTGAGAGAGGTAGACCTGCCATAAGGGCCGAAGAGATTAAGCACCCCCCGGGGGAGCAGGACGTGAGATGATCGGTCGCGTATGCTTCGTTGAAGAGCGTGGCCGGTCAACGCCGGCTTCGTCTCTGTTCCCCCGGTTTCTTTACCACGCGGCACGCCGGTAGACACACCAACACCCCGAACAGAGGTCTGCCGGCCGAACGCGCACTCCGTATTATACCGTAAAGAAGTCAGGCCGCAACCGGGATTGGTGCGGCCTTCGGGACGAAAGTAGGGAAACACTCCGTGTGCGTTCTCACCGGCTGCTGATCGCCCTCCAGACGCGCTCGGGACTCAGCGGCAGATCACGGATCGCGACGCCGATAGCATCGCGAACGGCAGCTCCGAGCGCCGGAGCGACCACCAGCAGACTCCCCTCGCTGACGCCCTTTGCTCCGTACGGTCCGGGACCATCACCGTTCTCGATCGCATCGCTGATCAGTTCCAGCGGCAGGTCCTTGCTGGTGGGAATGCGGTAGTCGATCGCGCCCAGATTGCGTACGCGGCCTTCCTCGTCAAAGATGTAGTGTTCCATCATCGCGTGACCGAGTCCCATGATCGCCGCTCCGTCGTCCTGCGCGCGCACCTGCATCGGGTTGAGGGATTTACCCGAGTCACCGACCGACACATGCCGGAGAACCGTGAATTGCCCGGTTTTCGGATCGACATCCACCTCGATCGCGGTACAGTTGAACTCGAAGAACGCAGCGGTCCCGCTGAGCGGATGGCCGGCAACCGCGTCCTTGCGTCCAATCCCGTTACCGATAATCTCACCACCCATTTTACCGAGTCCCGCCTGCGCCACTTCAACGATCGTGCGCTCGCCGTCGGGTAGACGCACCACGCCGTCTTCCACGACGACCCGTAGTTCCTCCGCATCATACACGCGCGAAGCGATCGCCCTGATCTGAGCCTGGATATCCCGGCACGCGTTGAGCACCGCGGTACCCATGATTACGGTGGATCGGCTGGCGGATGTCTGCTGGTCGTACGGGACGGTAGCGGTATCGCCCATAACGACGGATATCCGTTCAACGGGAATACCCAGCTCCTCCGCTACGATCTGAGAGAAAACGGTACGCGCGCCCTGCCCCATGTCCGATGTACCGGAAAAAACGAAAGCACTGCCGTCGGCGAGCAGCCGTACCGTGGAATAGGAGAGCCCCGTCGTTGGACCGGATTTTGCGCCGACTGCGATCCCCCGCCCACGTCCCGGCGGCAGCGGGTCTCCCCAGTTGATCAGCTCCGCGGCGCGTTTCACCGCCTGCTCCCACCGCCCGTCCGCCGGCGTGTCGCCGGGAACGAACTCCTCGCCGTAACGTGCCAGGTTCTTAAGGCGGATGTCCAGGCGATCGATACCGAGCGACAGGGCTCCTTCGTCGAGGTTCATCTCGCGCGCCCAGGAAGTTTCCGGAACTCCGAAGCCGCGCATCGCCGTAGCCGGCGGTGTATTGGAAAGTAGAGCGCGGGCAACAATTCGGACAGCCGGAAGCCGGTAGGGACCGCCGGCAAGGAAGTTGCCCTTGCTCACGACCCGGTCGGCGATATCCACGTACGCACCGATAAGAAAGTTGCTCTCGATATCTTCAAAGACCAGGGTACCGTCGTTCTTCAGACCCGTCCGGATACGCACCTTTGCAGACGTGCGCCGAACCGCCTGGAAACTCTCTTCCAGAGTAAGCACAAGGCGCATCGGGCGACCCGCGCGCAGGGCCATCAATGCCACCAGGGGCTGCACATTAGGCCACTGCTTCCCACCAAATCCTCCACCCGCATCCGGAGCGATAACGCGCACCTTGGAAAGAGGAAGATCAAGCACCTTTGCCAGGATTTTCTGCGCCTGAAACGAGTGCTGAATCGTCGTCCAGACGGTCACTCCGCCTTCATCGGGAGCCGCTACGCACCCGTGCGTCTCGATCGCAAAATGCGTGACGATCGGGTACTCGTAGGTATTGTCCACCACAAGATCCGCCTCGGATTCCACGCTTTCCACGGTACCCCAACCAAAGCGGTGTTCCGAGAAAATGTTTGTTTCGGCCAGGGGATCGTCGGCGCGACGCAAAGATGGGTCCTGGACCAGCGGGGCGTTTGTCGCGAGTGCATCATCCACTGTTGTAACCCGGGGAAGATCCTCGTACTCAACCCGTACCAGGGCGACGGCTTCCTCCGCCGCCTCCTTCGTCTCCGCCGCCACGGCTGCAACCGGCTCTCCGTGATAGTTCACCTGGTCAACGGCGATCACCGGTCGATCCTGAACCTGCGGGCCAAAGCGAGGAACGGGCTGCGGCAGATCCGCGGCGGTAATAACCATCCGTACACCCGGCACCTTTTCCGCCTCGCTCGTATCTATCGAGATGATGCGGGCCCGGGCCGATTGTATCGTCACCAGTTTTACCTGGAGGACATCAGCGATCTTCAGATCCGCAAAGTACTGCTGACCGCCGGTAACGCGCGCCAGGCCACCGGAACGGGAAGGAGACATCCCGATCGAACGATGGGTCGTCGGTTTGGTATCCAGGTTAGTGCTCATTTCTTCACCGCCTTTGACTTTGAAACGTCAAGAATCGCCTCGGTCATCTGCTCGTACCCGGCACACCGGCAGAGATTGCCTGCCAGCGCCTCCTGTATTTCCTCTACCGTGGGGCTGGAGTTACGCGTCAGCAGATAGTGCGCCGACACGAGTTGTCCCGAGATACAGAAACCGCATTGTGCGGCGCCGTGATCGAGAAAAGACTGTTGCAGCGGGCTTGGTTTTCCCCCGGACGCGAGGCCCTCCACGGTGAGGATATCGCACCCGTCCGCTTCAACCGCCAGCATCAGGCAGGAATTCACTGTTCGACCGTTCACGATCACGGTACACGCACCGCATTCCCCCACCACGCAACACTCCTTGGTTCCGGTAAGGCCAAGGTCGTCCCGAAGAAGATCGAGCAGCGTGTGGCACACGGGAACATCCACGCTGTAACGCTGACCGTTTATCGTCAGCTCTATCGGATATCGATCACTCATACTGGAATTCCTTTCGATAATCGTTCTATCGCAGCCTGCAGGGCGCGGTATCCAAGCACCGGGAGCATCGCGAGGCGGTAATCGGGCCCCGCGCGCATCGACCGAGGAGAAGGACTCGCTCCCGCCAGCATCTCCGTCAGAACCGGCATCTTCGCTTCCTGCGATGCGTTCGGATCGGCCAAAACGCCGCTCGTGTCAAACTCCAGCACCGGCCGGGGTCCGACGCTCCCGTAGGAGAGTCGCGTGACACCCTTCTCGTCGACGCCGACGCATAGCGTAACCGAAGCAAGATCGGTACCGCGTCTTCTTGTGAGGCGAGTGTAGGCCGAGCCCATCGAGAGCGTCGGTAAAGGAACGTCGATCCGCGTAACCAGTTCCCCCGGTTGCAGCGTAGTCTTCCTGGACCGCACGAAAAAATCGTCCAGCGGGATCGTACGCGCTCCGCCTGGACCAACCGCCTGAATCGAGGCTCCGTACACCAGGAGCGGAGGAGCGGTATCGGCCGCGGGGGAAGCATTGCAGATATTCCCGACGACGGTCGCGCGGTTGCGGATCTGCACGGACCCTACCCAGCGCGCCGCTTCCGCGAGCGCCGGAAAGTGGTGCTGTACGTCGACGTTCTCTTCCACATCGGTCATCACCGTGGTGGCGCTGAGACGCAGAACACCATCTTTTATTCGCACCTCGGGATCCAGTTCCGAAATATACTTGAGATCGATAATGATCTTCGGATCCACCTGCCTCCCCCGGAGAGCGATCACCAGATCGGTACCACCCGCGAGAATATGCGCATCCGCACCGTACTCGGCGAGCAGGTCCAGAGCTTCCGCAACTGTCCCGGGTCGTACATACTTAAAGCACCGCATTTTCCACCTTGCCTTTCCCGTCCGCAGTCGGAGAAATGTGTATCACTTACCTGGAAGTGATTTGAGGATACACCGGCTTGTACTACCTGTCAACGAAAATCGATAATCGATTATCGGCTGCCTGGTGTGCAGACAACGTAACGGCTGCGACAGATGCGTGCTTCACCGTAACGCCTTCGTCGGGGCTACCAGAACGTAATAGTTGCTCCGTCGAGTATCGGCTGATCAGGCTTAAGCACGCCCCTGGGTACCGATCCGATCTCTCCGTAATAGATCATCGTGTTAAGCGTAAGGACGCTTGCAGCTGTGTCCAGAAACATCTCGGAGAAACCACCGTACTTTCCGTCGAGTTCCCGGATAAGATCGCCTATCGTACATGCATCCGTCTCGTAAAACTCACCAAGCTTGCGGGTAATCGGATAAACCGCCGCGACATACTGCAGGTTCAGTTTCTTCACCCCGTCACCTCGATTCCGTTACTTTCCAGATCCGTTATCACATCAACAAGGTCGAGCTCCGTCAGCTTTGCCCGCGTCGGCACGCTCGTCACCAGGTCCCATCCGTTTTCGGCGTAGTATTCGTCCAGCATCGTATCCAGCACATCCCGACTTATGCGCTTGTACCCGAAGTCCGGCACGTCTTCGTGGCTCATCCGATACGGAACCCGATCGTCAACGCGGGAAAACCCTTCCCGAACGTTAAACAACCGATCCATGTTCATCAGACGCTCACCGGCACGCACCAGCTGCTGATACTCCAGGTCCAGTCCGGTCACGGCGTTAAACAGCTTCCACCACGGACGCAGATCCAGTCCCAGGGTATCCCGCACCAGGAAGACGCAGCTCGGTAATGCTTCCACCACGGCTCTGCTTATCGTAAACCACCGCAGGAGTTTTCCTTTCTGCTCGGGATTACGCGTGTCGAACGCGAGTGTCAGATCCAGATCTATACCAAGCTCCCGCAACTCCCCGGGGCTGATAATCCCGGGATTCGGCGGATACGGGGGATACCAGCGCGTATGGTCGGGCCCAACCTCACTCACGGCGATCCCCAGCGCCACCATCAGCAGGTTTCGTTGAGTAATCGCTTCCAGCTCCTGGCCTTTCACGGCGAGACAATATTTCTCCGTGCCGCGCCCGACGATTCTCGCTGCTTCCGAGCAACCCAACGCGAGCAATCCGCCGAATCCTTCCTTGCGGGCGATTTTTCCTACAAGCTCGATGAGCGATTCATGGTCGTTCATGCCGAAGCGTAGTTCCACCCCGTCGGTATCGATGGTGGTAAGCAACCCCCTCTCAAAACACTCCATCGCCCAGGACAGGGTAAATCCAACGTGAAAGATATCGAGCCCGTACTGATTACAGAGCCCCGACAGAACCAGGACGAGGTCAAGGTCTCCGTTGTCGATCCCGGATCCGAGAGCGACCGGCTGTCCCGCCCAGTAGTTACCTCCGCGAAATCCCCGGTGTTTGCCTTTCTCGATCTGGAACGTCTTTTTACACCCCGGCCACGGACAATTGAAGCATGCCTGGCCGCGGCGGACGTAGTCGTCCATGAAAATCTCCGACGATATCGCCCGTGCTTTTTCCTCTTCCCAGGTCATCACCTGAGCGTTGCGGGTCATCAGATTTCCGAGACTCGGGAACAAACGGGAGAGAACGGGTGCGCCGTAGGTCGACCAGACCGGCGTCCACATGTCACGTGACGTCCGAAGATCCAACCGTGTTCTGAATTCCCTGTACGCGTCGACGAACTTATCGTAGTCGTGCGGTTTTACACCGCCGTGACCGCGCACGACGATCGCCTTGAGTTTCTTTGCGCCCATCACTTCACCGCCGCCGGCGCGTCCCCCGGCGGAGTCGCGACCGCTGAAGACCATTGCGGCGTGGACGCCGTTCTCTCCCGCAGGGCCGATATAGAGACAGTGTGCGTCGGGATCCCTGATCTCCCGGTAGAGCGCGTCGTCGGTATCGTAGGTGGTTTTACCCCAGAGATGCCGGGCATCGCGGATTTCCACCGTTTCGTCCTCGATGAAGAGATACACCGGATTCTCTGCAATTCCGCGTATCGCCACGTACTCGTATCCGGCACGACGCAGTTCCGGTCCGAAGAATCCCCCCACGCTTCCCTCACCGATACAGCCGCGAGGTGACTTCGTAGCAATGGAAAGGCGTCCCATGCCGACGGGGAACCCGTCCATTGGCCCGGTTCCGATGAACAGAACGTTATCAGGCCCGAGCGGATCCGTTCCGGAGGGTACGTCACGGAAAAGCAGTCGGCTCGTTATTCCGCGTGTTCCGAGAAACAGCGCAGTGTATTCGCCCGGCAGTTCTTCGATCCAGGTTTTGCGTTCGGTGAGATCCACGTGCAGAACGCGCTGCCGTATGTTGTCACGTACGGTCATACCACGTCTCCGTCGGGTGCACGCGCCCGGTCCTCGCCGGGCCGACGCCAGGGGAACGGCCACTTCCACGGAGCGACCACCTTGAACAGGCCATGCTCGCGACGAGCCGCTTCGTAATCGAGACGAACCTCCGCCGCGCGGTCGTGTTCGGCGTAAATCAGCGCGCCCGTAGGGCATAGTCCGACACAGGTCGGCCGCATGTCCTCATACAGCGATCTGATGCAATCCCCGTCGCAATGTACGATCGGCACCGATTTGTCGTCGCCGGGGATTTTGATCACCCGAATCGGTCCGGCATCGGCGCAGAAAACGCCAGACTCCAGAGATGAACAGAAAGACTCACATAAACGACACCCGTTACAAAGGTCTTCAATCACGTAAATCCGTTTCATGCTATGTATATCGTAGCAAACCGTGGGTGTCCGGCATTCGGATAAAGGACGTCCTTATCTGATATATGGACAAACAGACGGGACAGGCGTACCATTTCTCCGATGTCCCCTGTACAGGGTAACAAAGAAACCCACCTCGATGATTTCGGTATCGATCATCGTTTAGTAACCGCGTTCACCCGGAGCGGTCTGTGGGATGATGATCCTTCCGACCATCTGAACATCCACTCCTGCCACCAGATTATCGTCGTAAACCGGGGCATGGTGATCGTTGAAGAAGCCGTGGAAAAACGCCCTCTCTACCGCGGTATGGCGGCGTTTATTCCCGCCGGGAAAGCACACCTGATCACTACTCTGCGTGACAAGATAGATGTGCGGTGTCATTCGCTCTTTATTGTCCCAGCGATTTATGCCGCTCCCGATGACGGGATCCGCATCTTCGAGACAAGCGAGCTCTGTCGCGCTCTTCTCACGTCGTTGAACGAACAAAATCTGGTGGATATCTCCGGCGGTATCTCCGGCCACTGCTTGCGCCTGTTTCTGGAAATCCTACCGTCGGACCTCCAGCGGGACGTGAACCCGATCAAACTTCCCGAACCGCAAAGCAGTCGTGTCCGGCGTATCGTCACGTTTCTCCAGGACAACCACACACGCCGGGTAAAGCTGGAGGACCTGACACGGGTCGTATCTCTCTCCATCCGGCAGATCTGCCGTTCCTTTAAGAGCGAGATGAAAATAACCACCTTCGAGTACCTGAAGATCTATCGCCTCCTGCATGCCTCCTCGCTTCTGAGCGATCGCGAAAAAAAAGTGATCGACGTTTCTCACGACTGCGGGTTTGAGTCGGTCTCCACGTTTTTTAACGAGTTCAAGCGTTACTTCGGAATATCACCGGACAGGTTCCGTGGCCACCGGTACGGCGAGCTGCCGTAACATCGAGACACCTGTCCTCGTCTCGCTGATATCAGAATGCGCCAACGCACTGATATAGCATATATTTTGTAATAATAAAAAAATATTTTTAGCGCTTGACATTTGCCCGGACCGGGTTGACGATTGATTATCGATTATCGTTAGAGGAGGCTCCATGGATCCCGTAAAAGACACCAGCCCGGTGCTGGCACAGTTTCTAGGTGACAAGGATTTTCCCGTCGACTGGGAAGACGACGAGGAAAAGAAACTATTCTGGTTCTACGACGACAACCACTGCCCGTTCCCGATCTCACCCATGTGGTACAGTTTGAACGGATGGTGGGGTCCGACCTGCGAGTATCTCTTCCGTCGGTTCGATATCGATACCGGCGTACGGTGGCACGGCAAGAAAGTAAACGGTTACCTGTACACCGCGATCGAACCGCGGGATCCCAAGGACGTTCCGGAAGTTCAGAAATACTACCATTGGATCATGCCCACCTACGCTATGAACTTCCTGGAATGGTGGAAGAAACGGTACTTGCCGGAGATTCTCAGAAACTTTGAATACCTGGACAATTTTGACACGGAAAACGCTACGGTTCAGGAACTCATGATCTACCTGGAAGAGGCGATCGATATCCAGGAACGACATTTCCGCCTGCACTGGATCCTGAACTGGGCCCAGTTCGCCGCGTCGATGAATTTCAACGGAGTCGCCAAGTCACTTATCCCCGACGTCGATCCGGATAAGCTCGGTAAAGTAAACGTCTCCCGGGAAGACCGCAACTGGGACAGTCTCAAAGCGCTCTATGACCTGAAAGAAGCTGTGAAAAACAGCAAGGAGCTCCGGTCCATCTTCGACTCCGCCGAGACCGCCACCGAAATTCGCCCCGTACTGGAAGGAAACGCCGCCGGCCGCGCGTTCCTAAAGGATCTTGCCGCCTACGCAAAGGAGTTCGGATACAAGGCAGTCTACCCTCACGAGTACGTGTTCAAAACGTACGTCGAGGACGACACGCCGATCCTGGAACAGATCAAGGGGTATCTCGCATCCGACTGGAACTACCACGACGTGTACGACAACGCTATTCGGGAACAGGACCAGGCGATCGCGTACCTCCGGGACAAGGTCAAGGACAAGTCCTCTGAGGAAAAACAGCAGTTCGAGAACGCTCTCAAATTGAACCTCAATATGCTGCCCCTGACACCGGATCACCACTTCTACATGGACCAGGGTACGTGGGCCCGCATGCGTCTCACGCTCATCGCCGTGGGCAAACGTCTCGTAAAGGACGGCTTGCTGGACGACCAGGAAGACATCATGATGCTTACCCACGAGCAACTGCGGCGGTATGTTCCCGATCCTGAAAACTATCCCGGGCGGAAACTGATCGCCGAAGCCAAGGCAAAGATCAAGGAAGCGGAAAAACTCACCCCGCCCGACTGGGTCGGTACAGTCACCAAGTGGAACATGTACGAAGAACCGTACCACACACTCTGGGGTTATCCGGAACGGTTTGAGCGGAAGCAGAAAGGCGAAAGTGTAAAAGGCGTCGTCGATGGCGTCCCCGCTTCACCGGGTGTTGTAGAGGGCATCGCGCGCGTCGTGAAGAGTCCGGCGGAGTTTGATTCCGTCAAACAGGGTGAGATCATCGTTTGTATCATGACAAACCCCGCGTGGGTCGTTGTTTTCAGCAAGATCATCGCGATCGTCACCGACTCCGGTGGCGCCCTTTCTCACTCGGCGGTGGTAGCGAGAGAATTCATGATTCCCGCCGTGGTAGGTACCGGAAGCGCTACCAGGGAGATCAAAAGCGGCGACCGGATTCGCGTCAACGGTAACGAAGGAAAGGTTACGATTATCGAATAAGTTCGAGGTTGAATCGTTTTCAGGGGGCCGGAACAAGACCGCAGCTACCCGGTCCCGGCTCCCGGCGTGCGGTGGTGGCGGATAACTTTCCGTCGCCGCCCACGCCTCTTCCGGTCTGACCCCGGTGCGCTGCGCATCGTTATCAACAAGAACCGCGCCGGGTCGGGAAGACCGTTCAGTACGCCTTTACGATCTCCCATGCTTCTTCAAGTGTTGCAAGCGAGTGCTCTACCACAACGTCGGGAGTCCACTCGCCGTGGGGAGATACTTCGAAACTGAGAACAGGCCTGGTTTCCCGGTTCAGGAAGCCGCCGTCAAGCAGGACCTGCAGGTACTCCGCAAGCTCCGCCACGCAGTTTTCGCCCGCTGGGTCGCAGAGCGGCGGATGAGTGTCGCCGTTGAGGGGGTGGCCCGGTTTGTCCTTCACGCAGTTTCCCATGTGCGCGTGTACCACAAACTCTCCGGCGGCGTCCCAGGCCTCCCGAGGAGTTTCCCCCTGGAGCGGCAAATGGCTGAGGTCGAGCATCAACCCGAAGGAGGGGTGGGATTTCCTTACCTCCCGAGCGACCGCGGCAGCAGCTCGGTTCGGTCCGATGAGGCGGTTTTTTCCGTAGTCGAGCTGGTCGAACGACACAAGTACGAGCGGTATCGCCCCCCGGTCAGCCAGTGTGTCGGCGATCTCCGTCAGGGAACGTACGAGCCGGTCCGTGGCGCGGGCGCGGTCGGCCTCACCTGTGGCGGGACCACTCAACAGGGCGAACCCCGTCGCTCCGAGCTCGTACGCCTGCGGCACCACCGCCCTGACGGCGGAAACGGCGCGGCGGCGATGATCCTCGTCGAGGGAATTGAGATCGAGATCCTGCGTAAGCAATACCGGGTGCGCACCGAACGCGATCGTCTTCCCATTCCGCGCTTTGCACCGCGTGACGGCGGCACGCATCGCGTCATCGTTGATCCAGGCACACTCCACCGCGTCAAACTCGGGTGACTCCAGGAGGCTGATCAGAGACGAGTGGTCGCCGCCACCGGTAATCGTGTCCTTGTACAACATATAGTGTACGATGCCGAGCCTGCAGTAATCTCGAATCCTATCGTCCACACGAAGGTTGCTCATCGATAATCGATAACATACAATGCCCGGTAGATCAAGGAGACGCGCTGCAAATGACAATACCGGAAGAAATGGACGCCCTGGTTTTGACGGGGCCTGGAACGTTTGAGGTACGGAAAGAACCGGTACCGCATCCCGGTCCGGGAGAAGTCCTGTGCAGAATACGGGCGATCGCGATCTGCGGGAGTGATCCCGAGATCATCCGGGGGGATATCGCCGGGTACTGGCCTCCCCACTACCCGTTCATCGCAGGTCATGAGTGGTCCGGTGAGGTTGTCGCTCTCGGAGAAGGGGTTACCAACTTCAGAGAGGGAGACCGCGTCGCCGGAGAAGCGCATAAGGGATGCGGATACTGCTCGCGATGCCTGGAAGGTCGATACAACTTGTGCCGTAACTACATGAAGCCGGAAACGGGTCACCGCCATTACGGGTTTACCAATAACGGCGCGTACGCCCAGTACAACGCGTACTCGGTGAAGGCGATCACCCACCTTCCGGACAACCTCTCGTTTCGGGAGGGCGCTCTCATCGACACCGCGGGAATCGTGGCTCACGCGATGGAACTCACCGGGATCACCCCCGGTGGCACGGTGGCCGTTATCGGACCGGGTCCGATCGGACTGATCGCGCTTCGTCTCGCCCGCGCCCTCGGAGCCGCCCGGACGATCATCGTCGGTCGAAAACCACGTCTGGCCGCGGCGGAGTCAACCGCGGACCACCTGGTCGATTTCGAGTCGAGCGACCCCGTCGATACCATACGGACGATAACCGGCGATTTCGGCGTGGACGAGGCTTTTGAGTGTTCCGGAGCCCTGGGCACGTTCAACCAGGCGGTACGCATCGTGAAACGGGGTGGTCGGATCGGCCTGCTGGGCGTACCACCAAAGGACGTGGTGGAGGAATTACCGTTCGCCTACATCGTGGCAAATGAGATAGCCGTATTCGGTTCCAAGGCGAATCCGCACGTTGCCGCCGGCGTTCTCCGGCTTTGCGCGTCGAAACAGCTTCCGATCAGGGACCTGATTACACACGCGTTCCCGCTGGAGTCGTTCGGCGACGCGCTTGATACGTTTGTCCGCCGACGCGAGGGCGCTTTGAAGGTGGTGATCGAACCGCACGGCCCGGAGCTCTGACGGGAGTCGTTTATGACAGATAACACGCTCCGCATGTTCGTCGGAACATATACCGAGCCGATCCTGTTTGGTACGGGATCCGTTCTCCACGGTAAAGGTTGCGGGATATACGCGTACGATATAGATATCGACAGTGGTGACGCCGTACACGCCGGTACGATCGAGAGCGTCCGCAACCCCTCCTACCTGACGTTATCCGCCGATTCTTCCGTTCTGTTCTGCGTTAATGAGTTGAAATCCGAAGACCGGCGTACCGGCGGAGCAGTCAGCTCATACGCCCTGGCCGGTGGTCCGGGGGAGGCTCGTTTTATCGGTTCCCGGCCCTCCCGTGGCGCCGACCCGTGCCACCTCACCCTCGATCGTTCCGGTCGTTTCCTGCTTACGGCAAACTTCATGAGCGGAAGTATCAGCGTCCATCCCGTTTCAAACACCGGAGAAATAGGCTCGACAAGCGATTTCCGGGAGCACCGCGGTTCCGGCACGGATCCCGTACGCCAGCAGGGGCCTCACGCCCACGCAGTTACGGTAAGCGCGGATAATCGATTTGTCTTTGTACCCGACCTGGGACTCGACGCGATCGTAGTATACGAGTTTGATTCCCTGCGAGGACTCCTCAGGGACAGGCCGGATCTCCTGGTCGCATCGAGACCCGGCGCGGGACCGCGCCATATCGTATTTACCCCGGACGATCGGTTTGCGTATCTGATCAACGAACTCAACTCGACGATAACAGCGTACCGGTACGATCCGCCGTCGGGCCGCCTGAACACGCTGCAGGTACTATCCACGTTGCCGGCGGTGTTCCGAGGTCACGCCACCGGCGCACACATCGATCTTTCTCCCTGCGGTCGATATCTTTACGCGTCCAACCGCGGCCACGATTCGATCGTAACGTTCCGCATTGACCAACAGTCGGGGGAGCTTGCCGTATCCGGGCACGTCGGCAGCGGGGGAGCGTGCCCGCGCTGCTTTGCGATTACTCCTGCCGGAGATCTGCTGGCAGCAGCCAACCAGGACACCGATACGATCGTATTTTTCTCTCCCGATCGGGAGACCGGATTACCGACGCGTATCGGCCATGAAGTATCGATACCTACTCCGGTGTGCGTGGTTTTTGCGTAGGATCAGCCGCGCTCGGCGACTACCGGGTCCACAATCGCTTATCACGCCCGCAACCAGCAATTCTCAATCTTTCCTGGTATGGATGGTTATACTCCTCGATATGGCGTGTTTCAAAGTGAAGGCGATGCATCCGGGGATGCATCGCCTTCACTTTGAGAACACCTGGCCCGCAACGATTTTTGTTGACAGCTCAATGACCCGGGCATACAATGAACGTATCGATTATCGATAATCGCTGGACTTTGGTTCCGGCGAGGTTTTTTTATCCCACAAGGAGGAAGAGTATGAAACGATTGCTCATCGTGACCCTGGTATTACTGACGGCAACGACGGTTGTCTTTGCCGGTGGACGCGCGGAAGCGGAACCGGATGATGTCATTCGGGTCGGTGTGTTGGCCGTAGGCGAAGGTGCGTTTGCGATCCAGGGAGTGGATTGCTTTCGTGGATTCGACCTGGCGATTGGAGAGTACGACGGTACGGTCGCGGGCAAGCGGATCGAGACGCAACGGTATTACTCCGATGGTACGCCGGACAGCGCCATGACTGCCGCGCGTCGTGCGATCGAGCAGGACGACGTGGATATTCTCGTCGGACCCCTGTCGGGAAGTGAAGGTCTGGCAATCGCCGAATATGCCAAGGACTGGCCGAACAAAACGTTTATCAACGGCAGCTCCGGCGCCGCGGATACAACGCTCGTAGTTCAAGCGCCCAACTTCTTCCGTTTCTCCCTGGACGGTACGCAGTGGCAAGGCGGTCTCGGAACCTATGCGTATGACGAGCTCGGTTATCGACGCATAGCGATCGTAGCGGAAGACTATTCCTTCCAGTACACCCAGCGCATGGGCTTTCTGCTTGAGTTCGGTGAGCTCGGCGGACGCGTGGTGGAGAACTTCTGGGTACCGATCGACGTTGATGACTTCAGCTCCGTAATAGCATCTCTGCCCGATGACGACGAGATCGACGCTGTCTGGCTCGGACTCGGTGGATCAAACGCCGTAGTGTTCCTCGAACAGTACGTACGGGCCGGCCGCGAGACACCGCTTATCGGAAGTTCCGTAACGGTCGATGCAACGGTTCTCGACGTGGAAGGTCGTTTCCGCGAGTTCCTGATCGGGACTCCCTCGGCGGGCCCCGTCGCAGCTGACATCGATACACCTGAATGGCGCGCGTTCCTTAACGCGTATCGCCAGGAGTTTCCTGACGGGTTCGCGTCTCCTTCCCTGTTTGGACACGCATACTACGTAGGGACAAAGGCGATGCTTCTGGCGCTCGAAGAAGTCGGAGGCGATCTCTCCGACGGGCAGGCCCGGTTCCAGGAAGCGCTTGCCAATCTCGACTTCCAGCAGCCTACCGGCCGCCTCCGCCTCGACCACAATCGACAGGCGATCGGTACAAACGTGGTAACGGTGGTTCGTGAGGACGCCGACGGCAACCTGGTCAACTCGGCGATCCACATCGCCACGGATATCAACCAGACAATGGGTGTACCGGAAGATGAGTTCCGGGCGATGGGCAGCCCCAGTCGGACGAACCCGAGTTATCCGGTAGAGGATTAGATCAACCTGTTAATCACTTGATATTAACGGAACGGTATCGGCCGCTTGCGCCTGGGCGTAGGCGGCCGTTTTTGGCACATTGTGAGTTTATTTATGAACTTCGCGAAACGCGTCAAGAAGTGCGTCGGCAAACTGAGAATCGTTGATATTGAACGGAAGCCGGATCACCGTTCGGCACCCGGTCTCATGTACTGTTTCTTCTATTGCGCTGAACAGCGCCTCATCCGCCTCGGGATCATGAAAGGGTTGTCCCTCGGCGTCCAGCAGCGAGACGCCTTTTTCCGGTAAGAGGAATCGCACCTCGCCCTGCATTTGATTGAGCTTTTCACCGATCCAACGTCCCGCAGCCCGGTTCTCCGCGACCGTAGTCCGCATGAGCGTCACGTTCGCGTTATGAATGTAGAGATTGCGGTGGGAGAACTCCTTGGGAACCGTGTCGCGGGCGGCGAAGTTCACCATATCAAGAGCCCCCGCGGACCCTACGTACGGAATGCCTCGTCGTATCACCGCTCCCAGACGATCTTCCCCGGCGCTCATGATTCCGCCTACGATCAGATCGGCGATCTCCGTCGTGGTCACATCGATAATATGGGATATCATCCCCGAGTCGATCAGTTTTTCCATCGATCGGCCACCGGTGCCGGTAGCGTGAAACACAAGCGGATCGTATTCAGTCTCTATGCGACCGCGAATCGCCGTGACGCAGGGCGTGGTGACTCCGAACATCGTCATTCCGAGGGTAGGTTTCTCCTCGGCACGGTTGGATACGGCGTTCATTGCCATACCAGCGACGGCGTGTGCCGCGTTACCCAGAACAACCCGGGAGATCCGATTGATACCGGCCACGTCGGTGACCGAATACGTCATCGTGATATCACTCGGTCCCACATACGGCGCGACGTTGCCGCTGGCCATCGTGCTCACCATCACTTTGGGCACGCCTACCGGTAACCGTTGCATCGCGGCGGTCACGAGGGCGGTGTTCCCGGAACCTCCGATTCCGATCACACCGCCGATATCCTTCCGCGAGAGAAGAAACTCCGCGAGCGCTGTCGACATAAGTCCGACCGCTTCTCCACGATCATCCACCGTACCGAGAAATCCGGGACGACTCGGGTGAAACGCTGCAATATCCCGGTTCGTAACGTCCGCCTGCGCGGTCCCGGGAAGCGACGAAACATCCACCGTAATTACTGCGGCACCGGCCTCCCGTACACAATCCGCTACATACTGCAGTTCGTCCGACTTGGTATCAAACGTTCCCACTACGTAGACAGCGTTCATGGTTCACCTCAAAATTTCAGAGACTTGAATTCCTCGATCCGGTCGGTAATTGCGGTTTCCACCGGCAGGCGCTCCATTGAACTTGCACCATAGAACCCGTCGATACCGTTAACGTTCCGAAAAACGTACTGAGCATCCTCAGGCGTCGCGATAGGACCTCCATGGCACAAAACGATCACGTCGGGGCGCTTCTTTTTAGCGGCATCGACAATCGCCTGGACGATCTCGGAACTCTGATCAAGGGACATCGCGGTCTCCGCCCCGATCGACCCTTTGGTGGTTAGTCCCAGGTGGGCGACGATAACATCGGCTCCCGCCTCCGTCATCGCGGTTGCCTGGTCCGGGGTAAATACATACGGCGTTGTAAGCAAATCGAGCTCATGCGCTTCCCTGATGAGGTCGATCTCAAGCTGATACCCCATCCCCGTTTCCTCGAGGTTCTTCCGGAAATTACCGTCGATCAGTCCGACCGTTGGAAAGTTCTGGATTCCCGCGAACCCGAGATCTTTCAGTTCCTGCAGGAGATGTGTACGCAGCATGAACGGGTCGGTTCCGTTCACGCCCGCCAGGACCGGTGTATGCGCGACGGCCGTAAGAACCTCGCGCGCCATTTCCTTGACGATATCGTTCGCATTGCCGTAGGCCATCATACCCGCGAGAGATCCGCGACCGGCCATCCGGAAGCGACCGGAGTTATAGATCACGATCAGGTCAATACCTCCGGCTTCTTCACACTTGGCCGAAATTCCCGTGCCGGCACCGCCGCCGATAATCGGTATGCCGTTGCGAACCTTTTCGTGAAAACGTTCCAGAATTGCGGTTCGACTCATTGTGGCACCCATCACGACCTCCTCGATCATTCTTAATGCGACTCCGCCGTACTTACCCCAAGCAGTTGATTCTTGGCTGTCTCATCCTGGAGCAGGCGTTCCGACTCCATCTGCATCGCTACCTTTCCGTTTATCATGATCGAAACCCGATCCGCGAGACTGGTCGCCACGTGTAAATTCTGCTCGATCATCAGTATACCGATCCCCTCCGCCGCTATATCCCGAAACACCTGAATCAACGTTTCTATCAATGCGGGCGCAATACCCTCGGTAGGTTCGTCCAGAATCAGAATCGCCGGGTTTGCCACGAGAACACGACCGATTGCGAGCATCTGTTGTTCACCTCCGGAGAGGTTCGCGCCAAGGTTCTGCTTTCTCTCACCCAATCGCGGAAACAGATCATAAATCCGCTGTATCGTCCAGACTCCCCCGGGACGTTCCTGATCGGTCAGCCGCAGGTGTTCATCGACGGTCAGCGACGGGAATACCCGCCGGCCCTGGGGGACGTACCCTATACCGAGACGGGCAATCTCGTACGGCTTCATGCCGGAAATCTCAACGTCCTGATACCGGATCTCACCGCTGGACACGGGGTACAAACCCATAATTGTCTTGCAGAGAGTCGTCTTTCCCATCCCGTTGCGTCCGATGAGCGAAACCAGGGTCTCGCCCACATCCAGCGAAACGCCTTGCAGGATATGGCTTTTCCCCAGGTGCACATGCACATCTCTGATCTCAAGCATGAGCTCTCTGCCCTCCTACGTACAGTTCCTGGATATACCGGTCGTTCTTTACCTGGTCGACGGTCAGGCGCTCCCGGATCGCCTTCCCGTTATGCAGGACGGTTACGAAGTCGGCGAACTGCAACGCAACGTTCATGTCGTGTTCAATCATCACCAATGTAATGTTCCTCGGCAGGTTCGACAGCACTTTGGGAATAAGAGCTCTGTCCTCGTGCGACAGACCCGCCACGGGTTCATCCAGGAGGATCACCTTCGCTTCCCCCGCGAGCGCCATTCCGATCTCCACGAGCTTCTGGTTGCCGTGGGAAAGATCCGCCACCGGTTCCGACAGAAAGCCGTCGATTCGCAGCATCGCCGCTATTCGTCCCACCTCTTCGGCGGCGGGAGACGACGAGGTCACCGACCGCAGGCTGTAGCGGTCCGGCTGAACCCCTTTTACCGCAAGAAAGAGGTTTTCGAACACCGTTAATCCACCGAACAAAAGAGTATTCTGATACGTACGCCGTATACCGCTTCGTATTCGCCGATACGCCGACAGCGAGGATATCTCATGGTCGTACAGGAAAACCTTACCGCTCGTAAGAGGCAGATCACCGGTAATCACGTTAAACAACGTCGTCTTTCCGGAACCGTTCGGTCCGAGAATCGCGTGTTTTTCTCCCTCCGCAATGGATAGCGACACCTCATCCACCGCCAGCAGAGCGCCAAATGCTTTGGTGGCATTTTCCACCCGTAACGCGATTCGTTCCATCATTCTGCCTCTGCTTTCCTGTTGCGGACGTTTCGCGCCGAGCGCAGCAGACGCTGACCGATTCCCACTAGACCGTCGGGCGAAAACATCAGAACTACGACGAAAACCGCCCCGATCACGGAATTGAACCGCGCCCGGTCAAAGAAATCTATCGCGAAGCTGTCCACCAGGGTGTACAGGACTCCTCCGATAAACGGCCCGATCGGATGGGTGACACCACCGATCACCGCGATTACCAGTATGCTTAACGTCCGGGAAAGGTCGACCGACCCGGGCGAGATCCTGATGTTATACCAGACCGACAGCAAGCCCCCCACGGAAGCGACAAGACCGGCAATTGCAAAGGCGAATATCTTCTGCAGTTCGACCTGGTATCCCAGAGCGGTTATCCGTCGACTGGAGTCGCGCATTCCCCGCAGAGCAAGTCCGAACTGTGTGCGTTCCACGTACCGGACCAGGGAGTACGCGCCGATTGCGCACCCCAGCGTCAAAAAGTAGAACGGTGTCGGTTGTCTCCAGTTAATCCCCAGGACTTCCGGAGGACGGACCCCTCCGAACCCGTCGATCCCGTTGAACAGATCATAGTTTCCACGGACGAAAAGGTAAAACCCGTAGCTGATCGCCAGGGTAATCATCAGTACGTAAACGTCCTTGGTGCGAGCACTTAGAACCCCCACAACCGTCGCGAAGAGTGTCCCTCCGGCCAGCGCAATCAGAATCGAGAGCGGCCACGGCATTGCGATTCCAATTCCAACACTCGTGACGCTGGTCAGAGCATACAGATACCCCGCAAAACCGGCCACCGACATCTGCACCAGTGATGTGATCCCCGCTTGTGACGTCAGAAACACCAGACTCAATGCTATCGTACCGAGAACCAGTCCACGTGCGACGATCGAGTACACCCAGAAACGGGGGCCAAAGAACGGATACAGTATCAGAACCGTCAGGACAATCGCCCCGATAATAGTATTTTTACGGCTCATAAGACGGCCTTTCCAAGAATTCCGCTCGGGCGTACAGCCAGGGCGAGCGCCATGATCACGAATACCACCAGGATACCGTACTCGGGTATGAGATACAGACCGTACGACTGCGCCAGCCCTACGATCAGCGCTCCGATCGCTGTTCCGGGGATACTCCCCATCCCGCCCACAATGACGACGACCAGGGAATAAAGCATAAAACGCATATCGATTCCCGGGGCCGCCGTGTACGTCGTCGCTCCGAGTACGCCTGCGACGCCGGCGAGAAACGCGCCGAGAGCAAAGATCGCAACCATGTACTTGTCGGTGTTGATTCCCAGGGCGGAGAGCATATCCTTGTCGTCCGTTCCGGCGCGTATAATCATGCCGAGGCGCGTACGTTTCAGAAGCAACCATAAAAGCACCCCGATAACCGCCGCCGCCAGAATCATCGAAATCCTGTCAAATCCAAATTCTCCCACGACGGGAAGTCTTATTGTGCGGACGATCCAGTCCGGTCCCTGGAGCTGGTATATCTGTCCGCCCCACCGCGCGATCATCTGGTCGGCCAGGATGATCGCCAACCCGAAGGCGATCAGGCCCTGACGAAGCAATTGTCCCTGCATACGCCGGAGGAAGATTATATTGAATAGTCCGCCCATCACCGCCGCCCCTAAACCTCCGACCAGGATACCCAGATACCAGTTACCGGTCGTGACCGCCACGTCATGGCCGATATAGGCACCTAGCAGATACAAACCGCCGTGGGTAAAGTTGACCGTCTTCATCACACCGAAAATCAGACTGAATCCGGTCGCTGTGATGAAGTACAGTGAGGCGAGAGAGATCCCGTTTAACGTTATCGTAAGAAACTGCGTCACTGTCACTCCTTCTGATAATCGATTATCGATCGCTGTTATGACAACTTTACGGCGCTTTTCGCGCCCTGTCAACGATCCGGATCCGGCACCAGGTAGTCCCGCATCATCGCGATAAGCGCATCGTAACTTGCGGTGAAGGAACGGAGGGTACGGGCGGTAGCACCGTACGTATCAAACTCCCCCACCGCGAGCCCCTCCGGCTCCCAGGCACGGTTAAAATCGACAAACTTCTCCCTCAGTCGATCCAGAAAGCGCGCCGGAACAGGGTCATGAATACGATCACGTACTTCCACGTCTGAATCGTTGAAGCGCAACGCCCATTTGTACGGAATCGTGGCGATAAGATCTCCACCGATAAACTGTGACCAGTGGTAGTGATTGCGGTACGCCGCGGCCATGAGCCGGGAACGATAGCCCCGCTCCTGAAAGATTTCGTACGCGCGCTTGAGCACGGCTACACCCGCCCACTCCAGGCAGTCCGGTTCGACTATGATGTCTTCCTTGTTGGCCACAATCTTCAACCAGTCGTCCACGCGACCGACCATCACGACGCAATTGGGAGATATGCGGTCGATCGGCAGGTTTTCCTGAACGCGTCGCTCCAGGCCGCGCTCCACCGCTTCCGCCGCGGCTATAACCTGGGATACGGTGAACGAAACTGTGGCGGTTATGCTGATTCCGTGATACGTAGCTTCCTCGATCGCGTCGATGCCGGCGGTAGTGGCCGGAAACTTCACCGTCACGTTTTCTATCAGATCCTGAAAGTGTCGTGCCTGTGTGACCATGGCGGCGCTATTCCGAAAGTTCCGCGGATCGACCTGGACCGCGATCCGCCCTTTACGGCCGTTGTGCGCGTTGTATACCGGCTTCAGCATCGCCGCGCCGGTACTTGCCACGGACTCGATCATTGTCCAGGCAATATCGATTTCCGTTGCAGCCGGCGACTGCTGTACCACCTGTCGTATCCGTTTTTCCCACTGGTCTATCTGCTCGTTAAGTACCGCGTGGACGATCGTCGGGTTGGTCGTTGCACCGGTCGCACCGTGCGACAGCGCGTACGCCAGATGATCGGTGTTGCACGTATCGCTCCAGTAATCGGTAGCGGTGTCGTTTGCCGTCTTCAGAAGCGGACTCTCGTATGTGCTCATATTGATCTTCAAACCTTTCCTGACTCGATTGATTCTTTCACCCTGGCGGTGATGCTTGCCGGATCCAGACCGGATTGTTTCAACAGCTGATCGTACGTTGCAGAATGCAGATACCGGTATTCACCGTCCGGCCCGTTGCAGTCAATCGTCACCAGGCGGCGGGGGGCGTGCGCAATACCGCGTCGAAGGAGGAACTGTGCCAGCTGGTGCCGGATATAGCCGTTGTTCTGTTCCGCGATTACCACTGTTCCCTTCCCGGCCAGCCGCGCCTCCAGAAACTCTCCGTTAAAAGAGTGCATATCGATCACTTCCGCGGAGATTCCCTCCTTTTCGAGAATGCTTGCCGCTTCAACGATCTCGTGCACACCACGCCCGCTTGAGACCAGATGCACCACGCTCGACTCGTCCCCGCTCAGAACGTCCGGCCGGCCAAACTCGAACCGGTAACCCGGGGCGTACAGCACACCGGAACCGGCGCGCATGATCCGGATATAGGTCAACCCGCGGTTTCCCTCCATCACCCATCGCATCACGCCCACCATCTGGTTGGGACAGGATACGTCGATGATCTTGAGTCCTGCGATGCCGCTGAAGATGATCGCGTCGTCGTTACCCATGTGGGTGGCACCGTTGACGCGCGTTTCGAAGTTTGACGCTGTCGCAAGAAATGTCAGATCCAGCCCGTGTCCTTCCGAGAGCCAGCTCCCAGGATCGGCGATCGCCTCACGGCGCTCCTGGTACCCAACCGCGATCCGGCGGAGTACTTTCCAGTCAAAGAAGGGACAGAAGGTGCTCACCCAGGCGTTGTACCCCAACGCTGCGTACGCTTCACCAATGCACATCATGTTCGATTCGGCGACACCTACGTTCAGTGCGCGGGTCTGGTCGATAGCGCCCACACCACCTTCAAGCCCGCTGGTTGAGCCGAGGTCGGAGTCCACCGATACGACCCGTTCGTCCCGGGAGAAGACGCGCATACACGCCGTTACGACGTCGTTCGCGGCAACGGTCCTTCCCATCTCGTAGGACGGCAACGCATCGGGGTCATACCGGATCGCCTTGTCCCGGGAAGGAACTTTCCCGGACCGGGGTTTCACTCTCACCGTGGAAACCGAGTTCTTCTCTACTCGCAGGTGCATCTCCTCGGCACGGCGGCGCAACTCCTCGACCAGGAGCGTATGTCCCTGATCCGTCAGCCCTTTCAGGAACGCGATCATTGCCGACTCCCGGCTGTGGCGACGGCTTTCCTGCAGTGCCACCTCTGCTTCGTAAACGCTTGTTCCGAGTGTGACCTTGTGTTTGTTGAGACCCGCGGAGAACGCGCCGTGTCCTTTGCGGGTGTTGCAGACAATCGCCGTCGGACGACCATCCCGGGGAGAACGCACAAACGTGTCGAGAGCGGCGGTCACATCGCTGTAGCTGGTACCGTCGACGGAAAGCACTCTCCATCCGAAGGACTCGATCTGCTGAGCGAGGTTGTCCATCGGAAAGATCAGCTGCGCGGAATTGTCGAGCTGTCCCTCGTTCTTGTCTACCAGGACGCACAGATTATCCAGACGCTCCTGCGGGGCGTACATGATCGCCTCCCAGGCAACGCCTTCCTGCAGCTCGCCGTCGCCGGTGACGCAGTAAACATCAAACGTAGGATCCCGCCGACCCGCCAGGGTAAATCCCTGCGCCACGGCGAGCCCCTGGGCCAACGGCCCGGTAGCGATCTGCACGCCGGGCAGGATCGGTCCTGGGTGACCGTTGAGTATGCTCTCTATCGACCGGGAGTTCTCGAGTATCGCCGGTTCGATGTACCCCAGGTCCGCGTAGATTGAGGCGAGCGTCGCCACGGCGTGACCTTTGCTCAGGACGAACATGTCCTGGCCGATTCGAGTCGGGTTCTGAATATCAAGACCAAGGTATCCCCCGTAGAAGAGACTCACCATGGGGATCGTCGCCGAGAACGCTCCCCCGATGTGAACACCCTGATCCACCGCGGAAAATCCCTGCTTGAGTACGGAGATTCTGATATCTGAATCTTTGATCTTGAGCAGACCCGCCATACCCCGGGCCAGCAACTCCTTGTCGATTTCTTTCATTTCTGTGTCCTCCCTAGAGTATTCAATCAGTCCTGTAATGCTTCCCAGATGCGTTGCGGAGTTAGAGGCAGATCTCGTACCACCCTGCCGACCGCATCGTATAGCGCCGCCGCAACTGCCGGCGGGAGAGCCAGAATGCCGCCCTCCGCAGCACCTTTTGCACCGTACGGCCCCGGTCCGTCGCCGTTCTCAACGTGCAGCGAGATCAGCTCCTCCGGGGTGTCCATCGTCGTGGGAATCCGGTAGTCCAGCGAACCAAGATTGAGCACCCGCCCGCGATCGTCCATCACGTAGTGTTCCATCAAGGTGTGACCCAGCGCCTGAATCGCACCGCCATCGTCCTGCATAGCCACGTGCTGCGAGTTGAGTGCCCGTCCCACGTCGGCGACGGTCACAAGCTTGTGAAACACGATCATCCCGGTTTCCCGGTCAAGTCCGATCTCCACTGCGGTACACGTGACCTCGTAAAACGCGGGCCTGCCGTTCAGCGGATGATCCTCGACGTACTCGGCCCGAGCCGACCCGGTACCGATCACTTCGCCTTTAACCTTGCTGAACCGCTCCGCCATTACCTCGGTAAAAGTCTTTCTTCCGACGGCACATTCGATCACTCCCGGTTCAACGATCCGCGCCTCACATCCGTAATACTCCTCGGCGATCTCACGAACCTGTCGCGCCACATCACGACTCGCCCGGAGCACGGCGTTTCCCATGAATACCGACGATCGACTCGCCGACGTCTGGAGGTCGAAGGGAACACTCTGGGTGTCGCCCATCGCCACCAGGATGTTCTCCACGGGCAATCCGAGTTCTTCCGCCGCGATCTGTGTATATACCGTGCGCGCGCCCTGACCCATATCCGAGGTGCCGGCGTGAACGGTGGCACTGCCGTCGGGGTGCAGACGTACGATCGAGTAGGACGCTCCCGTGGTAGGGCCGAACTTGAGCCCCATCGCCAATCCCCGGTAACGGCCCGGAGGACGGGGAGCATCCCATCCGATCGCGTCGGCGCCCTTCTGAAGCGTTTCCACCCAGCGTCCGTCCGCGGGAGGATCGTCGGGCATGAAAGTCTCGCCAAACTCCGCTAGATTTCTCATACGCAACTGCACCGGATCGATATCAAGACGACGAGCTCCCTCGTTTATCTGGCACTCTACAGGCCAGTTGGACTGGGGAATTCCGAATCCCCGCATCGCGGTGCTCGGCACGGTATTTGAAAAAACGCCCCGCGCGAGGATCCTAACGTGCGGTACACGATAGGGTCCGGCGGCCGCGTATCCTCCTTTTGCTATCAGGCGACCGGCGATATCCTCGTACGCGCCGATCAGGTAGTTAATCTCAAGATCCTGAAAAACGATCCTTCCGTCCCGGCTGAAACCGGTCCTGATGTGTGCCTCCGCGGACGTACGGCGAACCGCCTGGAAACTCTCCTCCAGAGTGAGCTCCAGGCGCAGCGGACGGCCGATTCTCGTCGCGAAGTACGCCAGAAGCGGTTCGTACTTCGCGTGCTGCTTCC
>SLRR01000285.1 GCA_007130865.1 Spirochaeta sp.
CCACGGCGCTCACTCCCACGGCGCCGACGCGGCGCTACTGGAGACGCAGGGATCCGGTCGGTCCCAGCGCTTGCTCCCGGTAATTATCATCTCCGGCCTTGTTCCGTGCCCGGGATCCTCCATGATCATGCTCTTTGCGGTGTCCGTCGGAGTGGTGGCTCTCGGTCTGATCGCGGTAGGTTCCTTTGCCGTGGGCATGGCGATCGTCTTCTCCGCGATTTGTGTAGCCACGATCCTGGTCAAGGAACGGATCAACCGGCTGCTGGAGAGCCGCCGGGGACAAACGCTTCACCACGCGATCGAGATCGGCGGAGCCCTGGTGATGGTGTTCTTCGGGCTCTTCCTGATCGCCCCGGTGTTTCTATGAACATTGCATTCCGTAGACGTAAGGAGGCGGGGGTTCCCCCGGGGTCGCTGATCTACACGGGAACGACGGACGCGCGGGAAACGAAGATCACGGTCACCGACTACGACCGCGACAGTGTTTCCGTATATTCCCCTGAAACAGCTCAGGCATGCGTACCCTTCCTCCAGAGTCCCCGGGTCAGTTGGATAAATGTAGACGGTTTGCACGATACCGTATTACTCCGGGAGATCGGATCGGTATTCGATATCCATCCCCTCGTACTGGAAGATGTTCTCAATACGCAACAGCGCCCCCGGGTCCAGGTGTTCGACGACCAGATCTATATCGTCCTGAAGATTCTACACGTAGCCGACGACGCTGCAGCGGAACCGCTCGCGGAAATCCAGGAGGAACAGATAAGCATCCTCCTGGGAAGAAACTACGTAATCACGTTCCAGGAGCGATCGGGAGATCCCTTTGATCCGATCCGCACGCGCCTGCACGCAGGTGCGGGCCGGATCAGGAGAATGGGCGCGGATTATCTCGCCTACACGCTGCTCGACACGATCGTGGACTCTTTCTTCAGCCTCATGGAGCGTTTCGGCGAGCACCTGATCACGCTGGAATCGAGCGTGATCGAGTCTCCGGACCGGGAGCAACTGCAGGCGGTGTATACGGCCAAGCGTTCCCTTATCGCGCTCCGCCGCCACATCTGGCCGATGCGCGAGATGGTGAACGCCCTGGTACGGGGCGACGCCTCCACCACGGAGACGCCGGAAATCGTATCGGACACCACCGTACTCTATCTGCGGGACGTCTACGATCACGTGATTCAGATCATCGATATCCTCGAGAGTTACCGGGACATGGTGGCCGCTCTGGTGGACCTCTATATGTCCAGCCAGAGCAACCGCATGAACGAGGTGATGAAGGTCCTGACGATAATCGCCACGATCTTCATTCCGCTGACCTTCATCGCGGGAATCTACGGCATGAACTTTGACCCGGACACCTCCCCCTTTAACATGCCCGAGCTTCAGTGGTACTGGGGATACCCGGCGTCGCTGGCCATAATGGCGGCGATAGCCGGGGGAATGCTCCTGTTCTTCCGGAAAAAGAAGTGGATCTGACGGATCAAGCCGGTCATAATCAGACCGATCGTAACCTGTTCGGTCCGGACACGCTCGAAGCGCCGGATTTTTACGCCCGTAACACCGAGGTAGTTGCACGGGACCTGCTCGGCACGATCCTGGTACGGACGATCGGAGAAGAGGTCCTGGCTGCGCGAATCGTCGAGACGGAAGCCTACACACAGGACGACCCGGCGTCACACAGCTACCGCGGCCTTACCAGGCGCAACACCGCGATGTTCGGACCCCCGGGTCACGCCTACGTGTACTTCATATACGGGATGTACCACTGCTTCAACGTCGTCACGGAACCCACCGGGCGCGGGGCGGCGGTGCTGATTCGCGCGGTGGAACCGATCATCGGTATCGAGTCGATGCGGCGGAACCGACGTCTGGAAGATCGCGGCACGGCGCGCCCGCGCGAACTCGCGGGAGGACCGGGGCGGCTTTGCGCCGCACTGGGGATCACCCTGGAGGAGAACGGCGTAGCGCTCTTTGAAACGGACGGTCCACTCGCGGTACACCGGGACCGGGACATCGAAAACAGCGCCCCGGCGGACACGCGTTCGAACCGTGAGATCGCAGTGGATACCCGGGTCGGTATTTCCCGAGGTACGGAGCAGCTCCGGCGGTACTATTTTTCCGACTCTGCGTGTATTTCCCGGAGATCGCGGAAAAATGGGGTATAATACCTTTCGGAACCAGTCATGAAAAACTCAATTGCTGTAATAGTTACCGTAGTTATCCTCTCGGCAATAGGAACAGTCGAGGACGTCCACGCGCAAACGGCGGACGGACTGTATATCAATGGCTCGGTTGCGCTGGCGATGCAGCCGGACGACCTGATCGGAGGCGCGGCCGTCGGTGGACAGGTAGGATTCCGCTTTCCCGGCAGCCTGCTTCTGGTGGGAGAGTACCTGTACGCCGGAACCGATTACTACTACTACGACAGCAGCCAGGGCGAATGGACGATGGCCGCGGGATGGTCCGACGTACCCTCGGGATCATCGTCGCGCGACGACTGGCTCTTCTACCGCAGCCGGCACATAGTCGGTGCCGCGATCGGAGCATCGGGCCGGGTCGGCCAACCGGGCAGTCCGTACCGCATCGGACTGTTCGGAACCGCCGGTTTCATGCTCAGTATCGTCGATATCTCCGACGCTGAAGATTACTACCCGGAGTTCGCGGAAGCAGCACAATCCTCGAGCATCGGTGACAGCCAGGTACTCTTCACCACGACGCTCCGGGGCGGTCTCGTATATCCGGCGGAATCCACCTTTGCGGGGCAGCTCGCGTACCTGGTTCAACTCGAACGGAGCGACGACTTCGGCGAGGAGCACTACTTCCGCCGCAACAGCCTGCTCTACCTGGGCGTGACGCTACACCTGGGAGGTGGACAATGAGGTGCCTAACAACAGGTTACCATAAGACGATCGCGACGCGGCGCCGCAGCAACCTTCCCGAGGCTGTGCGTCACGGCGGGCTGCTTCG
>SLRR01000090.1 GCA_007130865.1 Spirochaeta sp.
CGCGGACCGCTTTGAGGTTCCCGGCGACGAGTACGAACTGATCGTACGGTAGACGGTCAACGGTAAACGGCCGACCCGTCACAAAAACGGCTCCGGCGGAGGCCGCCGGAGCCGGGGAGAACGAACTCGCCCGTGACCGGTGGGGCGACGCACGGTACCCGTTATTTGTTCTTAATCGCCTGTCGTCAGGTTAAGATTGATCGTTACGGTTTCGCCGGCTTCGACCTCGACGCCGGTTGTGACGGCCTCGCTGATCGCGCCGGCATGGTCCTCCACGACGAGCCGGAGCACCGGTTTCAGGAGAAAACCCCGGCCGCCAGCGACCACGATCGCCTTGAGCAGGTCAGAGTCCACGGTCACGTCGATCTCGCCGGTTTCCGGTACCGTAAAGGGCTCGTCGGTGGTCACTTTATAGCCGGCCGGCGCGCCGCTGAGGACAAATAGTGGATCTTCACTACCGTCGGAGTACGCGATGTAGGAACCGGGGTTACTCGGTATCGGCGCGACGTCTTCCTCGGGCAAATCCAGCATGAACCGGATCTGCGTGTATTCGCCGGCGGGGAGACTCAGCGATCCCAGCAGAGCGGATTCGCCGTTGGTGAGTTCCAGCAGGTTGTACTACTGTGGACTGTCAAACCCTTCCATCGTACTCCACTGGCCGTTGCGGTGATACTGGACGCTCTGCACCGTGATATACACGGCGGTGACGTTTTCCGGCGATTCTTGCCCGCGGCATCCGCTACGTATTTGCGATGAACAATCCGGTACAACTTCTGGCGGTGATCCGGTATACCCCGGAAGTTACCTCGTTACGGTTTATCCGGCCGGATGGATTCCGTGCATACCCCGGCCAGTTCTGCGAGATTTCTCTTGAAGACGAACCGTCGTATCCTTTTACTATCTCGTCGGGAACCGATGACTCGTATCTGGAAATCACGGCAAAAGCAAACGGGGACTTCACTGAATCCTGGCCGCACCTGGAACCGGGCACACGCGGACCGCCGTTACGTGCTTTGCGGACCGGAACCGTTCATGGTGGCGCGTCGCGCGTTTTTACCAGGGCGTCCAGGAGGCCTTCGTTTGTGTGACGGTCCGCGACAATATGCACCGGCAACCCTGCAGCTTCTGCCTCGGATGCGGTGGACGGGCCGATACACGCTACGACTGTTTCCGCCAGCGGTCCCTCGCCGATGCGATGATCGAGACGCTTCAACGCTGCGGCGCAGGCACGTGCGGCAGAACCGCTGGTGAACGTTATTATATCCAGCGGTTCCGTCCGGAGTTCCGTACGGAGTATCCCGTCGGTTTCGGAATCGTCCGCTTCCACCGTCCGGTAGATAACGACGTGTGTAACCGTTGCGCCGCGGGTGCGGAGATCTTCCGCGAAGGTTGTGCCTGCGGCCTCGCCCTGGGGCAGGAAGATTGACCGACCTCTCACGTCGCCCAGCACCTGAAGCAACCCGTCGGCGCGATGTACGGCAGGAATGATAGCCGGTTCCACCCCGAATCGGCGAAGCGTTTCCGCGGTGGCCGGTCCCACCGCCACCGCGCGCGAGGCAAGGTCCTGGCGAAACACCTGGTCGTCGGAGATCCGTGTCCGATATCCGTCGAGGAGCGTCCTCACCGTATTCGTGCTGGTGAATACGACATAATCAAACTGCTCTACCTGATTCAGTGCGGAGATCGCTTCTCTGGAGAGCTCCGCCATGATGCGGATCATCGGCGCAACCACGATCCGTGCCCCCTGGTTTCGGAAAAGTCGAACAAGGTCACCGGCTTGACTCGCTGGACGCGTCACGAGGACGCGCTTGCCACGAAGCGGCATTTGCTCCGGCCGGAGGCTGCTGCTGCGTCGTAGCTGTTCTCCGGCACCACGGGCCAGCGACTCCTCAGCGGCTCGATAGCCCACTTCATGCGGATCTCCGCCGCGCATTTCTACGCGCACCACACCGTCTCCTTCGGGACCTGTCACGATACCGCGCAAGACCAGGTCATAACCGGCAGGGGAGGTTTCGGCGGTAGCAATAGCACCTATCGGACTCGAGCAACCGCCTCCAAGTGCTCTCAGGAAGGAACGTTCCGCCTCAACCGCAACGCGGACACGCGGATCGTCGATCATAGCCAGGACTACGGCTATGTCGATGTTATGCGCGACGTACTGCACCGCCAGTGCTCCCTGGCCGGGAGCCGGAAGCAGATCGGACCAGGAGAAACGCTCCGTGATCGTTTGATCCAGCCCCAGGCGCAGCATCCCCGCAGCAGCAAGTACGGTCGCGTCAAAAAGGCCGTCCGCCACTTTCCGGAGGCGTGTTTCGACGTTGCCACGGATCGGTTTGATCACCAGATCGGGACGTCGGGCAAGAAGCTGCGCCGATCGGCGGACACTGCTGGTCCCCACGCGAGCTTTTCGGGGGAGGTCCGAGAACGGGACGTTTCGACGGGAAACGAGGACATCCGACGCGTCAAGTCGTTCCGGGAATGCGCCAAGGCGTAAATCACGATCGTCGTCCAGGGGAAGATCCTTCAACGAATGTACGGCCGCGTCGATCTCGCCGCTCAGTAGGGCATCCTCAAGCTCAGCGGTAAAGAGTCCGGTCCTACCGATTTCCGGTAACGGCGTTATGCGGTCGCGGTCGCCGGCGGTACCGATCGATACGACACGAATCGCCAGATCCGGGACCTTTGCCTTGAGAAGCATCGCTACGCGGTCAGCCTGTTTGCGGGCGAGTGTGGAACCGCGAGTTCCCAGTACGATACTCCGGGGTATCCGGGAGTCACCGGCGTGCGTCACCGGGAGGGCTCGTCCAGCGAGAAAAGCCGTCGCAATGTCTGGATCTCGTCGTCTACCGAGTGCTTCGTGTCGAAACTCCGCAGGCGGTTCATCGGCGACGAGAAGAGGCGGTGGACGATTCGTCGTGTAAACCGATCGAGGTCTTTCCAGGTATCTTCTTCCAGCTGC
>SLRR01000288.1 GCA_007130865.1 Spirochaeta sp.
CTGGTCCCGGCGACGATTGTCCTTGCAGAGGACGAGAACGAGTGGGACATACCGGAAGATCGTGTACTCTTTCTGAGCGGTCCTACCCTCTACGAAGTCGTTCGCGGAGAGCGATTTGTGATTCAGTTGTTTCTCGATCGCACGGAGCCGGAGGACGTGGTTCTGACGCTTCCCACGCTTCCTGAGGGAATCGATATCAGCGAAGTTCCCGTCCTGATCTCCCGTACCGACGGAGTAGTGGAGGCGCGAATCGAGGGCGTAGCGCGTCAGGCCGGTCGGTTTGTAATAGACTCGATAATGGTGGAGACAACCACCGGTCCCTGGTTCGTTCCCCGGATTCTCGTGGAAGCGGCACCTTCACCGGGCGCGGTGGTACCATTCAGGGCCCGTTGGCGGGCATTGCGGGATCCGGTGTACCAGGGTCAGAGTATACCCGTGGTTCTGGAAATCACCGGTATCGACAGTTTCACCTATCCCGACGGAATCTCCGTGAGAACCCCTCCCACGGGTCTCTTCGAAGAAGTCAGTGGAATCGGGAGTGTTTTTTCCGATTTCGTCGCCGGGATTGAGCTGTTTGAAATACCAGTGGCGGTATTCCTCTTTACGCCCACTACCACGGGATCGGTGGAAATACCCTCCGCGGAGGTAGAGGCGCTCGGTGTATCCGCTACCGCTCCCGCACTTTCTCTGGACGTGCAACCTCTACCGGACGCGGCGAGTGACCTTGGCGCGATCGGCTCGTTCACTTATAGCGTAGAGATCGATCGGGACACGCTCGCGCCGGGAGAGACAGCGGAGGTGCGGATCCAGGTGATCGGAGAGGGAAATATCCCGGTCCTTGATCTGCCGTCCCTTTCCGCGGAGGGGCTGCTCCTGGTGGACCAGAGTGAGAGCGATGATGTGCAACCCGATACCGAGACGTTGCTTGGTTACCGGGGAACACGATCCCGCGCGATCCGCCTGGAGGCGGAGGAGGGATCCTCTCGAGGTACAGTCCGGATCGAGGGATTTTCTTATTACGATCCAAGCGAGGATCGGGTTATTACCACGCCGCCCAGGGTATTCGAGCTGGACATACCACTGGAGGGAACCGTCGCCGATCCGGGTCGGGAGGTGCCGGATCTGCCGTTGCTTTCCGTGGTTGACCTCCGTCAGCTGCGCTGGTACCGGCTCGCGGAACTGCAGTGGCCGTTCTTCCTGTTCCTCCTGGGACCCGCGATTTTTGCCGTAGCAAGACTCCTGTCGGTACGGAGAAAGGCGCCGCGAAGCAGGGCAGGGCTGGTGGCAATCGTCCTTTCGCTGATCGTACTTCCCTCGGCGACGTTCCTACCCGGTCTTAACGTACACCGTCTTGGCCGAGCTGTGGATCTTGTAGAATCGGGAGAGTATGCGGTCGCCGGGGTGTTGTACGACCTGGAACTTCAGGATCACCCGAACCACGCCGGGCTGCACTACAACAGGGGGGTACTGGCGGTCCGTTCCGACAACCCTTATGCGGCGATTTTTCACCTGCGTCGTGCCGTCCGGCTCGCTCCGGAACAGCGGAAGTTCCGGGAAGCCTCGCTCCTGGCCAGGGAATACTTCCAGTTGCCCGATCAGCTGGGTATACCGTTTGGAGTGAGACCGGACATATTCATTTTGCTGCTTCTCGCCTTGTGGAGCGCTTTCTGGCTCGTGCTTCTTGCCCGGTCCGCACTACCCCGGTCGATCAGCCTCGTGAGCATGATCATGGCGGCGGTGATCGTGGGGTCCGGACTTGCCTGGTCGATACACGTAGCGGTTCGTCCCGAGGGCATCGTCCGGGAAGAGGTCACCGTTCGGCGAATACCGGATAATTCCGCCGAACCCTGGGTTCAGCTGGACCCGGTGACCACCGTACAGATCGAACTATCCTACGAACAGTTTCATCTCGTCCGCACCGGGACGGGTGTTACCGGATGGGTGCCGCAGAATACCGTTCGCCGGCTGGGGTCAAACCTGTGAGTACGAATCCAATGGACCGTTACCTGGATTACTACCCGCCTACACCGGAAGTCCTGCGCAAGGACGGCGATAACGACACCGGCGGGGGCGAGACCCGGCACGTATCGCCGCGACGCCTTCCGGTGGAACGAACGATCGATCTGCACGGTATGACTGTCGAGGAAGCTCGAAACGAGATGGACCGGTTTATTACCTGCGCACGAGCGGAGGGTGTGGTTAAGGTGCTCGTAATCCACGGCAAGGGATCCCACGGCGAGTCGCAGGGGATTATGAAGCTGTTCGTGCAGGATTACCTGGAAAAGAACCCGGGGGTCGGTGCTAGGGGAACGCCGTCTATACGGGAGGGCGGAACCGGCGCAACCTGGGCGATAATTCGTCAGCGTTCGCGATAGATGATGCGTCCCCGGGTGAGGTCGTACGGGGAAAGCGCAACCTTGACGCGATCGCCCGGAACGATTCGGATATAGTGCTTCCGCATTTTGCCCGAGAGGTGCGTCAGAATAACGTGTCCGTTCTTCAGCTCCACCCGGAACATAGTATTCGGAAGCGATTCCTTGACTATTCCTTCGACTTCAATTGCCTCTTCTTTTGCCACGGCGTCTCCTTAGCGGTAGTAAAGTATCGTGTAATGGTATGTTTCTTTGCGACCATTTGTCAACGTGGTCAGGTATTCTAAAAGTGAAGGGACTATGTCCCTTCACTTTTAGAATGTGCGCCCGGCAGGGCGCACCCACTTGGAGGTGAAAGTCCTCTACGGGCCCGACAGGGGGAACCGTTAGCCGAACGCCAAGGGCTGGTCGGTGCATACCATCTGCTCGGCCATGCGACCAGGAGTAAACCACGATATGCTAATGGCACGCGTGGCACGGAAGGTGAAGGACAAACGGGTACTGCGCACGATACGCCGGTTTCTGCAAGCGGGAATGATGGAAGAGGGGCTGGTGAGCCCACGACGGGAAGGGACCCCGCAAG
>SLRR01000135.1 GCA_007130865.1 Spirochaeta sp.
CGCGATCTCCGTAGGGATGATAGTAAACGAACTCCTCACGAACGCTGTGAAGCACGCCTTTCCCGACGAACGCGCCGGAACGATCTACGTTACGATAACCGGAGAACGTAGTAACCCCACGGACTCGGGGGAAAGGCAATGCCGAATCATTATCGCTGACGACGGAGTATCGATACCGGAGGATGTGCACGCCTCCGGCACCGGCGGAGGCCTGGGACTCACCCTCGTGCGAAGCCTCGTTTCAAAACTACGCGGATCTCTGGACTTGGAACGGGACGGAGGAACGCGGTTTACCCTGCGGTTTCCGCAATAATCCGGAAAGTACGGTGTACAAGCGAAGATCCTGACGACTCCGAAGTCAGTCTTCCCGACCGACCTCCGTCTCGTCCTCGGGATTAACCGGTTTGTTGTTACGGATCAGTTCTCCCAGGGGATCGTCGGCGTCAAGGATCTCCCGGATCCGGAAAAAGCGAAGGTCCTCCTCCCGCTGGATCTCACCACTATCGCGCTTCTGCTGGTAATCGTGCAGGTTCTGAAGCTCGCCGTACAACCGGGAGAAGCGGTCATGCCAGGTAAGGGCATTGCTCTGGTGGCGCGCGAGATAATCGAGCAGCTCCGCACGATCCACCGTCTGGAGGCGCTGTTCCGCCTGGCCGGGTTCATCGTAAACACCCACTAGCAGGGTATGCCAGATCGAAAACCACACGCTGCGCCGGGAAGTTCGGTCCGTGGCGGCACAGCCCGGACAGTACAACTCCTCCCGGATAACGCCACTCAGGATCGGCGAGCCCACGATCACGTCACCAACCCGGTAATCCCGTAGACCCGGATCGAAAGCTTTCGTCTGCACCTCGGCGATCGCCGTACCGCAGTTAGGACAGGGACGGGGAGGGTCGAATCGCACCGTGTCAAAGATACCCATGGAACAATGGTAGTACGCCCGTTGTAGGACTGCAAGTACGGAATCAGGCATTTCTCCCGATCCTATTCCGGACGGTCCTCAGGATCTGCGATCAAACGTATCGGCTCAGTTCTATAACGGCGCCGGAGGATATATCCACCCAGATCAACCACCGGGCAATCACATCGATCGATTATTCCGGTGTCGCTGGTGGCTATCCAACCGTTATCGGTCCGCGCCAGACGGCCGTCCACGCCGGTCTCGAGGAGCACTTCAAATCCCCCGCACCGACCGCGGGACCACTCATCCTGGAGAACGCTCGCCTGGTCGCGGCTCCAGGGGAGAGGCTCGTCCAGAAGCACCGTGATCATCGACGCCCGGAGTGAGCAAAGCGTCTCGCAGAACACCCGGGCGAGTCCAAGAAAACGTTCGTCCCTGGGAAGCCGGGACTGGGTCCCGCCGATATCCCGAACGAACCGGTCCGTAGCCGCCACTACCGGCCGTCCCGCCAGGTAATTCCAGATCGTGAAGAGCACGTTGTACCCGTCCACGGTTACCTTCCGGCCGCCGAGGTCTTCCGCCGGGCGGAGCCGCGCCGACCGGCGACGGGACGCTTGATCGCTGAATACTCCACGGTAAAGCATGCCTCGTTCCACCCGGGATAACCGGTAGCGATCCCCTACGAGCTTGATGGCAGGCTGGTCCGGATAACCGCGGTCGAGCAACCATCGGTAATCCGCGGCGGCGTTTCCGAGCGCCGCTGCGGGAACATCGTTTCCGGAACGTCGGGTATCCACCGGGACAGCATACTACCGGTACGCCCCACCACGCTACCTTGACGGCCCCACTTCCCGGACAACCGCGCTCGACGCCGAGCCGGTACGGTATTACCCTATAAGAAACGGTTACATTGAATACCGTGTCTTAACTATCAGCCTGAGCCGGGTCACGGTTCACGATTTATTTATGGGAGTAAACACGATGGAATACAGACAACTGGGAAAATCGGGATTGAAGGTTTCGGCGCTCTCCTTCGGGTCATGGGTAACGTTCGGCAAGCAGGTGGATGTTGACCTGGCCACCGCGGAAATGAAAGCAGCCCTGGATCACGGAGTCAATTTCTTTGACAACGCGGAAGCGTACGAACACGGGGAGTCGGAAGTCGTCATGGGCAAGGCGATCAGGAAACTCGGACTCGCACGGAAAGACTACGTGGTATCGACCAAGATCTTCTGGGGCGGTCGTGGTCCGAACGATCAGGGCCTCTCGCGAAAACATATCGTGGAGGGAGTCCGGGCAGCGCTGGATCGGCTGCAACTCGAGTACGTGGACCTGGTTTTCTGTCACCGCCCGGATACGGAAACCCCGATCGAGGAGACGGTCCGTGCCATGAGTCACGTGATCGACCGGGGATGGGCGCTGTACTGGGGAACGAGCGAATGGAGCGCCGAGCAGTACCGCCAGGCCTGGGAGACGGCGTTGCGTCTTGGACTCACCCCACCCACGATGGAACAGCCCGAGTACAACATGTTCCACCGGGAACCGGTAGAGGTGGAGTACGCGCCGCTTTACCGGGACTGCGGTATGGGCACCACGATCTGGAGCCCCCTCGCGTCGGGAGTACTCACCGGTAAGTACGGCCAGGGAATCAAGGACGGTCGCCTCACGTTGCCGGGATACGAGTGGCTTCGTAAACGGTACGAGTCGGAAGACGGTCGTCACCGGATCGAGACGGTGGAAAAACTCCGACCGGTGGCGTCGGACCTGGGTTGCACCCTGGCACAACTGGCGCTCGCCTGGACTCTGAAGAATCCCAACGTGAGCACCGTGATCACCGGAGCTTCCCGGGAGGAACAGGTCAAGGAGAATATGAAAGCTCTCGACGTCGTGCCGAAACTGGACGCCTCCGTGATGGAACGGATCGACAAGATTCTCGGAAACAAGCCGAAGGGTCCGCGGAACTGGAAGAATTGACTCCAGATTGCCCAGGAGATCCGCGGGGCGCGTTCCGCCCTGTTTGACAACAGGGCGGAACACCGCGATTA
>SLRR01000084.1 GCA_007130865.1 Spirochaeta sp.
ATGCCGTTTGAGCACTACCAGGAGATCGAGTTCGTCCGGGACGCGCGGGAGCAGCTGCAGCTGACGCTGCCGATCCTGGTGGACAACGACGCTAACTGCGGCTGCTGGGGCGAGCTTGCGTTTCGCCACAGCGAGCGACCACAGAACTTTCTCTTTGTCCTCGGCGAACATCGGAAACACACGATTGAGATGGATCACAACCGGATCATGGCGCTCGGCCTCGGCCTGGTACTCAACGGCCACGTCCACCATGGCGAGGATTACTCCGCGGGTGAGTTCCGGAGCATCCTCTACAAGTCACACCAGATCAATCAATTTTCCGTCACCGATGAAGAAGCTCGGATGTTCCTGCAGGATCCCGACGTGGATCGAATGATCGTGAACGAACTGTCCATGCACATCGCCTTTCTCATCAACGTACTGAATCTACGGAAGGTGGTGATCGGCGGACCGATGGAAGTACTCGCTCAGGACATCTCGTCTACCGTGCGTAAACACGTTCGTACAAACTGGGCGTATCCCGAGGACGTCGTATTTGAAGTAGTCGTTTCGCGGCTGGGTGAACAGGCCGTAGCCTACGGCGCAGCCGGCATGTACCTGGAACACCTGATCGAAGTCCCCACCGTAAACGGCGGATCCCCCCGCGGAATTCCCTGCGGAATCGACCTGCTTCCGAATGCGTTTCACAACGCCGCCGAGATCTGACGCGGCGACGCAACACACGGAAGCTGACGCCTCACGGCACACGGCTAAGCACCTCCCGATGCTCCGCAAGACCGAGAGCGAGCGTCTCCGGGACGAACCGCTCCGGGATCTCATAGAGCGCGTCCGATTTCGGAGGCACCATCAATCCCAGCTCAAACTTGGCGCGGAGTATTCTCCTGACCGATCTGTCGAGCGCCTCCTCTGAAACGGTGCCATCCCGAACCGCATCAAGAAGACGCTGGTAGTCCGCTACGGGATCGACCGGGTAGAGCAGTATATCCGCACCGGCCTGAAACGCAGCCAAGGCGAGGCCGGATCGATCGCCGGTCGATCCGGTTCCGGAAGCAACACCCACCATCGCCAGGGAATCGGTAACGACCAGCCCCGAATACTCCAGTTCCTCCCTTAGGACGGTGCGCAGGAGCAACGGCGAAAGGGTGGCCGGCGAGAGATCTCCCACGATCTCCGGCAGGCTGATATGAGCAGTCATCACCCCCGCCGCCCCGGCGGAGAAACCCGCACGAAACGGGATGAACTCCAGCGACCGGAGTCGATCCAGGGAATGAGGGATCGTCACGGCGCTGTAGTGCGAGTCGTACGAGGTATCGCCGTGTCCCGGAAAGTGCTTGATAACCGCCGCGACACCATTGTCCTGGAGGCCCCGCACCGTGGCGGCAACCATACGAGCCACGTGATCGGGATCGTCTCCGAACGTTCGGTCTCGCAGGGCAGGATTATCCGAATTGGTGAGGACATCGGCTACGGGAGCGAAGTTCATCGTGATCCCCAGCGACCGGAGCTCCCGGGCGGTTATCCGTCCGATCTCGTAAGCAAGGTCCTCGTCTCCGGTCAACCCGACTCGGCGGGCCGAGGGGAAACGGGACGCGGTCATCCCGTCACCACTGTTGAGACGGTCCACGACCCCGCCTTCCTGATCGACCGCGACGATAAGCGGGTGGCTCGCGAGTTGCTGCAGATCTTCCACAAAAGAGCGCACCTGCTCCGGCTCGCGGATGTTCACCCCAAAGAAGACGACTCCGCCGGGCTGAACCGTTCGCAGGACGTTCCGGACCTCCTCGTTTACGGAAGTGACGGGATTACCACGGGAGTCGTTCCAGAACGCAGGCATAAAAAGCTGCCCCACCCGCTCCTCAAGGGTCATCCCGGTGATGACGGCGCCGATTGCCTCCTCCGTCGGAGACGGGCGCTCGTGATCGGACCGGGCGCGGTCTTCCTGTGAAATCGTCTCGTACGGTGGTGCCGCGGCGCCTTCCGGTACCGTGACCGCATCCGGCGGCCCGGCCTCCCGCGGGGCGCACGCAAGGAGCTGAAACGTCAGGGCAACTATCAGAATGATCGAATAGTGATGTGCACAAAAGTTTACACGTATAACGATCTTCTCGCTCCCGCGAAGAATCCGTAAAACTAATTCCTTGCTGTTCATACAATTATAAACCTTGTTAACTACAGCCTATTTGGCACGGAATTTGCATGTAAATACCCGTGATGGAACAATCTGTAATTATTCAAAAACGCACAACCCTTTCCGACGAACTACGAACCGAAGTGATCCGCAAATCGGTCCACGTCATGGTCGCTACCGTTCCCGGTCTGACCGTTCTGATCGGTACCGCGGCAACACTCGCACTCCTCGCGTCGGGTACACTGCTGTACACCTACGCGGAAGTTCGTCGCCGGCAGGGTTTTTCGATCCCGATCATAACACGAATTACGGAACTTTCGTCACGAACCCGCGATCTGAACCGCTTCGTCATGGGACCGATTACGCTCGGTATCGGTGCGATGCTGGCGCTGATGCTCTATCCCCATCCGGCGGCGGCCATTGCGATCTACGCCCTCGCGTTCGGCGATGGAATCGCCAGCGTCGTGGGCAAGCTGTTCGGTCGCCTGGAAATCCCCCTGACCGGAGGCAAGACGCTCGAGGGAAGCCTCGCGTGCACCCTGGCGGTGGCGGTCAGCGTGTTCCTGGTCATACCGTCCACCAGCGTGGCGATCGTAGTAGCGGTTACCGCGGCGACGCTGGAAGCCCTGCCCACGCACGACGCGGACAACCTGATCATGCCTGTCGGAGTCGGTCTCACGGCGACGTTTCTTCTCTAACTGACCAGGTAGTCGCGGTAGTTTTCCACCGCGTAGACGGCGACGCCCGCGACAAACAAGACCGCTCCGCCGATGACCACAGGTACTTCCGTACGATAGTAAAGAACCTCCCGACCCAGCGTCACAAGTGCCACCGCCAGGGCGGACATCACCTGCCGCCGCTCCCGCCCGGTTACAGCAGCCTGCAGAAAGTTGACCACGGCCAACCCGAAGACTACCTGGATCATTACATCCAGCGAAGGTTGAAACCCCGCAGTATAAACCAGGTTGTGCGGGAGAGAGAACGTATCGATCGGCACGGCCCAGCTAAGCCCGAGTGAAACGAAAAGTCCGATCGTCATCGCGATTCCGTGCTGCTGCATTCGGGAGACACTCGCGTAGAGACCCGCCGCAAACAACGCCAGCGCGCCGGACATATGTCCGAAGATCGTCACCCGCGCGAGCACGGGCGACACGTTTCGCCACGCCGTCGCGGGAATCATCACCTGCCCCAGTTTGGATACGTCCACGGCGGTGAAGATCAAAAAAAGCACGACAAAGAACACCGGCACCGAAGGGCTGCGACGAAAAAGCCGGATATACACGATCGCCGCGGTAAAGGAGATCACCGTGGTCACCAGAGCTCCCGCCACGGCACGCCACTCCTCCGGTGTGGGATCCACCGAACCGACCTCGGAAACAATGCGAAGCTCGGTTACGAACAGAACCAGCAGCGCCACAGCGGCTACCAGGAAAAGGGAGACAAGAAATACGGCTGTATTATTTCGGCCCGTTCGAGTCATTATTGGTACTATACCCGTTTTCCGGAAAAACTTCAGCCCGCCGCGGATTCCGACGATACTGTGGAAGAGGAGTTTCTGTTCCTATGGCGAAAAACAAAATGCGCTTGATTATGGTCGCTGTACTGCTCGTCGCGATCGTCGGTCTCGCAACCGCCGGTGACGTAGCCCGGTTTGTCAACCTCGGCTTCTCACCCGATTCCGGCGTGTTCATGTTTGCCCAGTACGGCATCGACCACCCCGACGGAAAACCGTTTGCCGAAATCTATACTGTTGATGTCCCGGGCAACGCATTCGTTTCCGGCGGCGTCCGGACAAAAGTGTTCGACCGGACCATATCAAGTGGACAGGACGGAAGCGGTGCGCTTTATACCCTGCTACCGGAGCTCAACTCGATCGTCGCGCAGCATCGCATCGATCATCTCGACCAGGGGCGCCTGGTTTATCTCCTCGTGAACGGCGAGGACGAACCGATTCGGCCGCGGATCGAGTTCCGGGACTTCCGGACGGACACGCGATTCACGATCGAGGTCGCGCAGCAGTCCCGCGGACGCGGCCTCTCGGGAAGTGCCGAGTTCTACCTGGACGTGACCGTACGGTACCCCGACGGAACGGTGGTGGAACGTCGTGTCGGTCGACCGGGTTTCTACCGTGACGGGGTCAATCGCTATCGGGTCGGCCGGGTGATCGTCGCGCCGGACAGCCGTTCACTGGTAGTGGTGATGGAACGGATTACCGATATCTCCGGGGGAAAACGCATCCGCTACATGGTGGAAACGGTTCGGCTGCGCTGAACTAATTCTTGACGCCGCGAAAAATTACCCATACACTCTCGCGCAACGTCATGGCAGAGCAAATAACACCAAGAGCCAAGAGTTACTCAGACTGGTACGTCGATATAGTGCTGCGAGCGCAGCTCGCGGACTACAGCCCCGTGAAGGGATCGATGGTGATTCGTCCCCGGGGATATGCCCTGTGGGAGCGCATGCAGTCCGCCCTGGACGGCATGTTCAAGGAAACAGGCCACACCAACGCGTACTTCCCGCTGCTTATACCGGAAAACTTTCTTCACAAGGAAGCGGAACACGTGGAAGGGTTCGCTCCCGAGCTGGCGGTGGTCACCCACGGCGGCGGACAGAAACTGGACGAACCGCTGGTCATCCGACCTACTTCGGAAACGATCATCTGGAGCATGTACAAGAAGTGGATCCAGTCATACCGTGATCTTCCACTGCTGATAAACCAGTGGGCGAACGTCGTTCGCTGGGAGAAACGTACTCGCCTTTTCCTGCGGACCACGGAATTTCTCTGGCAGGAAGGGCACACCGCGCACGAGACCGAAGAGGAAGCTCGGGAAGAGACGCTGCGCATGCTCGACGTGTACCGCACGTTTGCCGAGGAACACATGGCGATGCCGGTACTGACCGGAGTGAAGAGCGAGAGCGAGAAGTTTGCCGGCGCGATCGACACCTACGCGATCGAGGCACTCATGCAGGACCGGCGCGCGCTCCAGGCGGGCACCTCGCACTTCCTGGGACAGAACTTCGCCAAGGCGTTCGACGTACAGTTCCAGAACCGCAACAGCGGCCTGGACTACGTCTGGGCTACAAGCTGGGGCGTATCCACGCGACTCGTGGGAGCGCTCATCATGGCACACTCCGATGACAAGGGACTGGTGATACCACCACGGCTGGCCCCGACGGAACTGGTGCTGATTCCGATTTTTCGCAACAAAAACAAGGGCGATGTGCTCACCGCAGCGCGTTCGCTGGCATCGGAACTCCGCAAATCGTTCCGCCTTGAAGTGGACGACGACGAAAGCAACTCCCCCGGTTGGAAATTCGCCGAGTGGGAGATGCGGGGAGTACCGATCCGGGTGGAACTGGGCCCCCGCGACCTGGAGAACAACCAGGTCACCCTGGTCCGACGCGACACCGGTGAGAAGGAAGCAGTGCCGATCCCCGCCGTGGCGGAACGAGCCCGGAAACTCCTGGAGGAGATCCAGCAGAACCTTTATGACCGGGCTCTGGCATTCCGGGAAGAAAACACCCATCGCCCCGAGTCGTGGGAAGAGATGCGAGCGCTCTATGACAACGGAGGCGCCGCTCCCGAGGACTCAGACGCCGAAGACACAGACTCCGAGGACAATGGAAGCGGCGACCAGGGGTCTCCCGCGGGCAAAGGTGGTTTCGCGATCGCCCCCTGGGACGGCGATCCAGCTACAGAAGCAAAGATCAAGGAAGAAACGCGTGCAACTATCCGGGTGCTGCCCTTCGGAAACGAGGAGGACACCCGAGGACGAACCTGCATTTTCAGCGGCAAACCGGCCCGATATATGGCGGTCTTCGCGAAAGCGTACTGATTTTGTGCTATAGTTTCCCCTGTGAAGCGTTTCACCCGGGACACCACCTCCGCTGCACTGGCACTCCTGCTGTTCTCGGTGTCGGTTACACCGATCCGTGGGTTAGACTGGTACAGCCTGTACGTCACGGCGATGCCGACCTGGATATACAACGGATTTACCGTCGATGCGGAGGGCGAACCGGTCCAGGGAAGCGACGTAAGCCCCCTCCGGATGACGTTCGGGATCGGAGCCGACCTGCGCCTGGCTGAACGGCACCGCCTGGAACCCCAAATCTGGATCTACCTGCAGGAATACGCCGCGCTCCGGGAGTTCGACAAGACCGTCCCCACGCAGATCGAAACCGGCGCGGTGGTCGCGGATATCGCCAATACCCTGAGCGTTGCGCTCTCAATACCCTGGCTCTATTCACTACCCTGGCCGGCGAGTGAGGACTGGACGGTCGCTCTCGGAGGTGGACTAGCGCTGATCTTCAGGATACCGATCCAGGACATCGACGGAACCGACGGGAGCGCCGTGGGCGGATACTGGATCGACGGCCGCTTCGTCTACCCCCAGGTAAACGTGAACGTTGATTATCGCCTGAACGACCGCTACGAGATCGGCGGGGGGGTGGAGTGGTTCATACCGGTATACAACGCCTGGGCTCAGTCGGAAGAAGCGCCGTTCCTGGACGAGACGATGGTGAGAGCGGGCGTACGCCTACGATACCTGTTCCCGGCGGCGCCGTAACCCCCGACTACGGGTCTTGGCCGTGATCTGAGTAATAAACCCAACGGTCATCGTATCGAGAACAGCACCGATCCGCTCGAGTACCGGCATCACCGGGAGGAGAATCAGGTAGGACTCCTCCATCCCCCGGCCGTACCGTGTGGCGAGAAAGGATAGCATCAGCAATACACCGCCCGCCGGCGTCCGTGCGAGCAGAAACGAATAGAACACCGCCGCCACCGCCAGCTGAACAAGGTCGGTAAACCCGATATCGAGAGCGGTATACGAGCGGATTACCAGGAGGATACCCGCCATGCTCATCATCGCACTGCCCGCACGACCGTAGAGCGCCGCAAAAGGCGTCACCGTACCACCGAACCGACGGTGAACGTCCAGCTCCTCCTTCTCGATTCGAAGAATCGTTCCCAACGCGAAGTAGCTGTCACCGGAGGTCAGAGCCGCGAGCGCGGGAGCTCCCATCGATCCGAGCCATCGCAACGGACGCGCGTTCCGCCGGTCCATAAGCAGGATCGTAACAGGGTAGATCACCACCGCCACAACGAGGGCTGCCGCCAATACAACCAGGAGAAACTGGCCGAAGAGATGCAGATCCCGAACACCCCGCATCATCACGATTACCGCAGCGGCGGGCACGATCAGAAAAACCCCGAGCACCTCCACGAGCATACTGTTAAGGCGGTAGAAGATGCGGTTTGCGGAATCCGCCACAAGCGAAACCGGCGAAGTAATACCCCGGTCGAACCGTAGATTGGACCCCACCAGGAGCCCCACCAGAAGAATCCCCGCCAGCGCACTCTCGTCCAGGACGAAAATCTGGAACATGTTCGCCGGCAACCCCTGCTGCAATTCCGCAACAAGAGACGGCACCGCTGTAGGCTGACCTTCCTGGACCATTGGAGGAATACGCTGCGGTGAAAGCAACACGATCGTCAGGATACCGACGACCGTGGCGATAACCGTGGTGACAACGGTCCAGAAGACGGTACGGACCCCCGTCCGAAGGAGCGCACCATCACTGTGGAGTTCGTCGGTAGCGATAATCATCGCAAAAAAGAGAAGCGGGAAAAGCAGAACCCGCCCGACGGAAACGATCAGTGCCGAAATATCGATCAGAATCGCCGCTGTATCTCCCGCCGCAAGGGGTAGAAAAAAGCCGAGGGTCACCCCGATTATCGTACCGAGAAGATATCTCACCCAGATGCGCATGAATCAAGTCCTCTTGAAGGGGATCAGTCCCGACCGTTGTCCATATTTCTGCCACCGGCCGGCGGACTTATCACCGCGGTCAAAGATCTGTTCCGACACCCAGTGAGCAACCGCCCGGGAATCGCTCTCAGAAGCCTGCAGACCGCGGAGAACCACCGGCTCCTCCTCATAGAACGCCAGGAGCGATCGAAAAAGCCCCTGCATGGACGCGGCTATCGCCGCGTCGAACGGCGGCAGCACCTCCGCCCCGCCATCGTACCAGATCACCGTCAGGTCACCTTCACCACGGCGCAGGAAGTAAGCCAGGATCTCCTTGAGAACGAACAGGTATCCCTTGAGAGCGCCATCCACGCTCTGTTCGATCAGGGCGGACTCCGTCTGGTGCAAAGGAGTGTTGATTCCCTCCGGCGCGCACACGAGCACCGCCCGGGAAAACCCCTGGCTGTCTCGATCCGCTGAAAGAAGCATGGACCGCGCCGAAAGCAGAGACCGTCGCGTCCAGGGAATGTAGACAAGACCGGAGCCGACCGAATCAGGCACTTCCGGCGTAACTTCGTCGGGATCCGTGGTGGCGAACACCTGCTGCCGGCGGTTAAGCACCTCCTGCACCAGATCGTCCTTGAACGCCGACTGTTTCCCTGTTATCAGGACTGGCTCTTGCATGGTACGGTATAGTAGTAACCGTAATCGACGAGGTCAACGGCGTGAAGATCGCAATCGCACAGATAAACAGCACGATCGGTGATTTTACGGGCAACCGCACCAAAATCCTGGAGGTCACGCATGACGCCCGCGAGGCGGGCGCGGAGATCGTGGTCTTCCCGGAAATGAGCCTTTGCGGATATCCACCGATGGACCTGGTCGACCAGGAAACGTTCATCGACGAAAACCTGCGATCCCTGCGCCGGCTGCAGCAGGAGCTGCCCCCGGCGATCGCCGCAGTAGTGGGCTACGTAGGCCGCAACCATGAAACCGGTGGGAAAAGCCTTAAAAACGTAGCATCGATCATTCGAGACGGAACGATCCAGTTCCACCAGGAAAAGCGCCTGTTACCGACCTACGACGTGTTCGACGAAGCGCGTTATTTTGAACCAGGCCGAACATCCCGAACCTGGACGAACGGCGATCACCAGATCGGCATCGCGATATGCGAAGATATCTGGTGGGAGTCGGAACCCGACCCGGATCGACGATACCCGGTGGACCCCGTACGAGACCTGCTTGACGCAGGGGCAACGATCATCGTCGTCCCGTCGGCAAGCCCCTACTACGTGGGCAAACGGAAAATCCGCCGGAAACTCCTCTCCTCGATCGGCCGGACCGGCAACGTACCCGTGGTATACGTAAACGCCGTCGGCGGGAACGACAGCCTCATATTCGACGGCGCATCGATGATCACCGATTCCACCGGAACGGACATCCGGGAGTGTCCACCGTTCCAGGAACTCCTCCAGCTGTTCGATATCAGCACCGACGGCACCACCGTGAACACGGATACCACGATACCGCTGGACCTGGTGCCGAACCAACAACCGGGCAATCCTCTATCCACATCGGGATCCGCTACTGCAGATACAGCGCCGACATCGGTCACAGCAGACGGGTCGCCGGCTCCAACCGCGCCGAAATCCGCTACTGTCGACGGGTCGCCGGCTCCAACCGCGCCGAAATCCGCTACTGTCGACGGGTCACCGGCTCCAACCGCGCCGAGACATCTCTCCGTGGATCGCTCGCCGGCTCACATTCCAGCCGGTGAGTCCGAAAACACCCCGACAAAAGACGACCCGCGTTACACACTCGGCGAAACCCCGTGGCCACTTTCCGCAGACGACCTCTCGGAACTGGAGTCGGCGCTTACCCTCGGTATTCGGGATTACCTGGTAAAAACCGGCTTTTCCGCAGTACACCTGGGTTTATCCGGCGGTATTGACTCCGCTCTTGTCGCGGTTTTGGCCGTACGCGCGCTCGGGTCGGACCGCGTGCGGGGATTCCTGTTGCCCTCGGCGCACTCCAGCGCAGGCAGCATCACCGACTCTGAGAAGCTCGCGCGAAATCTTGGGATACGGTTCGATAAACTGCCAATCCAACCGGTATGCAACGCGATAACTGAGACTCTGACCGAGCAGTTCTCCGGCACAGAACCGGGACTCGCGGAGGAGAATATTCAAGCCCGCGTTCGGGGACTGCTCCTCATGGCGTGGTCCAACAAGAAAGGCTCCCTCCTGCTTACCACCGGAAACAAGAGCGAACTCGCGGTAGGGTACTGTACACTCTACGGTGACATGGCGGGCGCCCTGGCCGTGATCGGCGATGTTTTCAAGACAGAGGCATACGCACTCTCCCGGTACATTAACCGCGACGAGGAACTGATTCCCGGTGCTATCATCACCAAGCCCCCCTCGGCGGAACTCAGGCCGGACCAGACCGATCAGGACAGCCTGCCACCGTATCCGGAGCTGGACCGGATCCTCGCGAGTTACCTGATCTCCAACCGCACCTTCTCTCAGATCGTGACGGCGGGGTACGATCCGGAAACGGTGGAGCAGGTGCTAAGCCTGGTGGGACGAAGCGAGTACAAACGTCGCCAGGCGCCGCCGGTGCTCAAAGTCAGCCCGAGGGCGTTTGGTACGGGGCGGCGGATGCCGATCGCGCGCCGGATCTATGAAGCGCACCACTAAACAGGTATGCACGACCGTGTTGATTTCTCCGGTATATTTACAGGCAGGATAAGTACATATGCCGAGAGCACTCTGCTTTCGTCCAATCAGCCGTCTTAAATCACGGCGCGACAGAGATTTAGCATCCATCACGTCAACACGCTTCTTAATACCGAAGGTGGGGCTTCAGCTCATCCACAGTATTCGACGTTGAAAAAGCGCGTGCTCAACGCTATTATATAGTCAGGAAAGGTATGAAGAGTATCATGCTCGTAGAAGCGGAAATCTGGACCGTCGCGCGAACAGACAAAGGCAATGCCGTTTTAGTCAAACCTGTGGGCAGCGACCGTGCGGTGCCGATCTTCATCGGCCAGCTGGAAGCCCAGTCGATACTCTTTGGACTCGCCGGTGTCCCGGTTCCCCGCCCGATGACACACGATCTTTTCATCTCCGTCATGGAGAAGAGCAACATAACAGTGGAGCGGGTGGAGATCACCGACCTCAAGGATCGCACCTTCTTCTCTCGGCTTCTCCTCAAGCACGGCATGAAACGGATCGTAGTAGACTCTCGTCCATCCGACAGTCTCGGGATCGCATCACGCGTCCACTGCCCTGTGTTCATCGCAGAATCGATAGTCGATGAAGCGGGAGTAGCAGTCAACCTTATCTCGGACGACGAGGCACAGTTCGGCTCAGAGGCAGGATCGGTCGAAGAAGAACCTGTCCCGGACGATCGCCAGGCGTTGGAACAAGCTCTCGAAAAGGCGGTGGAAGCGGAGAATTACGAGGAAGCCGCCCGCATCCGGGACCGCCTCAATGAACTCTAGGGTGTTTATTACCCTGTTGACCCAAGCGGGATAACTCTCGACGCAGTACTTACTTATAGGACCCGGCATCGGTTTTCAGCGGGATTCCCCCGCCGAACACCC
>SLRR01000153.1 GCA_007130865.1 Spirochaeta sp.
ACGAGCTCTCACTAGGCGCCATCGGTAATCAGGGGTATTACATCCCCTGATTAGGAGAAATATATGTCATATATCGCGGTGGCGGAGCTGAAGAAAACCCGGGAACTCTGGCACAGGCTCGTAAAAGATCGGGAACTGGTCATTACGCGTGACGGTAAACCGGTGGCGATTATGGCAGGTAATCAACCGGACGGTCTTGAGAGCTCGCTCCGCGAGATTCGACGCGATATGATTATGCGGTCTATATCACCTGGGGTGTGATGACCCGGACCCGGGATCGATAGGATTCCGGAAGAAGCGTCAGAATGCCGCCGTCCAGGGTTACGAGGATCCCTTCGTTCTGTAACGCTGTGGCCAGAAGGGTTGCGTCCGATACTTGACGGTACCCTTGAACGCGATCTTGAAGCCAGTGGGGCCATGTAGACGGAGCCGCTTCGGAATCCCAGAACGCGTGCCCGAGATCTGAAGTATACCGTTCGAGCAGCGTCAATGCAGTTTCAAAGGTTATCCTCTGACCGACTACGGCGTTGTTCATGGAAATCCTGAGAAATCCACTCTGCACCATCGGACACGTTGCCCAGCCGTTGTGTGCTTCGGTTTCGAGCCACCGGCGGGCGTGAAGATGATGAATATGGTTTGGCCATGCGACCGCGATGAGGGTATTGATATCCGGCATCTGACGCAGTCCATTATTCTTCATCGAGAGCCTGTCTCACTTCTTCGGTTCCGAACCTCGGTGCGTGGTCGGCAACGGTGAATGTCGGGAAACGACTCTCCTCGTAACTACGTCGGCCCTGATCCTCCCCGGTTCCCGAAATGCCACGGCGGGCAAGGAGGGAAACCGCGGCACCCAGGGATATTCCTTGTGTTGCGGCCAGGCTCCGGGCTACTTCGACCACGTCCTGATCCAGATTGATTGTAGTCCTCATATCATTAGTATAGTAATGCGACATCATCGCATCAAGATGCGGTGATGCTATTATCAATCTTCTTTACTCGCTATGGATCGTAAAACGCCGGTTGCGTACGAGAAAAATACGCTTTTATTGAAAATCATCATCGGCTCGTGCAAAACCTGTCAGCCGTGTCGCACGAGCACACACGCCGTTCACTAGCCGCCGTTCGCGATGCCTGACACCAGACGCGCCGACCTCCCGACGTCCCGATAACAGATCCTACAACCGAACCCACACCTCGCTCAGGTTGACCGTCGCTCCGGAGGACGTGATCGTTTCGCGCCGTACCTCTGGTGCGCCATACCGTCCTTTTTCCAGTCCCCGCTCGCGTTTACCGAGGTTTATCCTGGTGTCTGCGCACCGGTGCGGTGGACGGACAAGACAACCACTTGCCGACAAACTGCAACACCGAGTTCTACGAGGTGACTCGTTAAATAGTGCTTACGGACCATGTTGTCGATACCGTCTGGCCCACGATCAACGAAACCCTGGCGTCCCGACAGACGGCGCCGAGAGTTTCTCGCTGCTTGCCCGCGGAGGGAAACTTCCGGAAGAGTTCTCCCGCCTGATGCTGCAACCGGAGCAGGCCGGTCCGTTTACTTTTACACCACGTGCGGATAGGTAAACGGAAAAGAGATGTTTCACGATATGTACTGCACAGGGACCTGCCACGTTTCGTGATCCAGGGGGAGAATCCGATCCCCCAGGGTGATCAGATGTTTCCGTCCCCACTTGTACGGGGAAGGATCGATGACCGCGAGCGGTCGGAACGCTTCCCGCGCGAGCTCGTGAATTCTTCCTCCGGCGCGCAATTTTACTTCCGCCGTAGCGATCCGGCCGGCCTGTTCGTGCCAGATATCGACCTCCTGGCCGGTGCTGGTACGCCAGAAGTAGATGGACGTATCCTCCCCCCGGTGCCACGCACTGCGCACGATCAGCCCCACGACCCAGTTCTCCAGAAGCTGACCCGCCATCGGTCCGTCAAGGGCGGTTTCCGGATCGTGCCAGCCCGTGAGCCACGCGTGCAGTCCCGAGTCGAGGAAGTAAACCTTCGGGGTTTTCACGAGGCGTTTGGACAAAGATCGATAATAGGGCGGGACGGTCAGGATGTGAAAGCTCCGTTCCAGGATCGTTGTCCACGCGCGAATCGTCATCGCGCTGACGCCGACTTCCCGGGCCAGTCCCGCATAATTCACCAGCTGGCCTGCGCGTCCGGCGAGAAGTCGGAAGAACAGCTCAAACTCACGCAGATTGCGCACTCCATCCAGGGAGGCAACGTCCCGTTCCAGGTAGGTCTGAACGTAGGAGGAGTAGAATTGTCGCCGGATCGAAGTGTCTGCTTCATTTCCAGGTGTGAGTATGCCCGGCATCGATCCGCCGAGTATCGTCCGAAAGATGTGCACGGGCGAGGTCTCCTCTGTCCAGGGGAGAAGATTCTCCGGCTCGGTATTGAAAAACGATGTTGCCGGAGCGGGCGTTCCGGTGAGTTCCGCGGGATCCATGCCGAGGAGCGAGAAGATCGCCACGCGGCCTGCCAGAGACTCCCGGACGTGTTTCATCAGTACGAAATGCTGTGATCCGGTGAGCCAAAAGAGACCGGCCGCGTCACGACCGCGGGTTGCGCGTTCATCCACGGCGATTTTTATGTAGGGCAGGAGGTCCGGCGCGTACTGAAACTCGTCTATCAATACTGGTGGCGGAAAGCGCGCGAGAAAAAGCTTCGGGTCCTCCTGCGCGAGCAGCCGCATGTCCAGATCATCCAGCGAAACGAACGTCCGGTCCGGTTCCCGCAAGTACTGGAGGAGCGTCGTCTTACCCGCCTGGCGCGGCCCGGTAACCATGACGACCGGAAACACGCTCGCAGCAGTGCGGATCGTCGGTTCGATGCGGCGGTGAACATACATTATGTAAATTATAATATGCTACTTGCGAATTTACAACAAATCGGCGTTGCCTGACAGTCGGGGCATACACAACCC
>SLRR01000068.1 GCA_007130865.1 Spirochaeta sp.
CTGACGATCACGCCGGTTTTTCTGGACACCGAGCTGAAACGCTTCTCCCGGGGCAACACCGCTCCGCACCGCCTGGCGGACCTTCTGGTGAGGGTACAGCGCAAGACCGGCGGGGCGGAACTGCTATACTGCCACGTGGAAGTGCAGGGTCACCGGGACGAGGGCTTTGAGCTGCGCCTCCTGCAGTACGCCTACCGCATCCTGGACCGCCTTGGGCGATTGCCGGTGACGCTGGCAGTACTGACCGATGTTGAACAGGGATACCCCCTTGATGGCCGGTACCGCCTGGAACCGATACCGGGAAACAGCCTGACACTGGAATACCGGGTGGTGAAGCTGTTAGATTTAGAGGGTAGGGTAGCGACGGTCCTGGCGGAACACGAGGTCGGACGGTTAGGGCCGCTGAATATCTTTGCCGCTGTTGTGGATGTTCACCTGAGGATGCAGCGGGAGCGCAAGACTGGCGACTGGGGGGATGCCCGGTATCGTTTCGAACTGAAAAGCCGTTTGACCGACGAGGCTTTCGACCGATATGGCCGGGGCGCACAGATAGCAGCGGACGTGTGGCGGTTTCTGGACTGGTTGATTATGCTTCCGGATGAACTGGAAGAATTGTATCGTGAGAACGTGCTGGCGATGCAGGAGGATAGTGTAGTGGCATACGTGACAAGCTGGGAACGGAGATCCAAGGCCCTGGGCGTTTTGCAGGACAAGCAGCAGATACTTGAGCTGCAGGTGTCAAAGAAGTTTGGACTTGATCCGGAGGAACGCGGCCTCATTGAACGCTGCACCGATCCGGAACGTCTGAACGCTGCTCTCACTACGATTCTTGACGCCACCACCAAGGACGAGGTGCTGCAGCACATTCGTTAATACGGCCAACCGGAATGCACGTCCCCCGTACCACGGGGAGCCGGCCCGGTCCGGCACCGCGGTTCACCCAAGGCGGTAACGACAAGGGAACGAAGAAGCGTCAGAACGCCTTATTGATTCTCACTTTGAGCCGGGTCACCGTGGCTTTTGCTGGTATCCTCCCCGCATCCCCGCCATGGCCTTGAATGGTATGCCGGGCTCGAGCCTGCGGATTTCTTCGGGTATTTGTTTGGCTGCCTCACCACAGATTTCCAACGCACGAATGACTGCATATTGCGTACGGTAATCGGACTCAAAATCGGAGAACGTGATCGATTCGGTGAACTCTATCGTTAACATCAGGTTCCGTTCGAGATCTAGGAGTGCGTTCTGATAATCCCGTTGGCTCATATCGGTTGAGCTTCGGCGTAAGCACGACGAGCGACGTCCGGCTTCAAGTCCTCTTCAAGAATAAGGTCTACATCAACGCCGAGCTCCTCGCTTATTTCCTGCTCGAGTGCGATTAATCCGATCAGATCAAAGCGGTACGGTTTATCTACTTCGATGATAAGGTCGAGATCACTGTCCGGACGCGCGTCACCCCGGGCGTAGCTGCCGAAGATCTTAATGGATCGTATCCCGTACGTGTCACACAGCTCTTCACGACGGGCAGCGAGATATTCGCGCGGGTTGGTTCCTGAAAGCATCATACCGTAGTATACCAAACTTCTGTTGAATCGACCTCCCCCGCGCAAGGCCGGAGGCGGAAATCCTGCCCCGGCCTGGCGGGGCAGATTGGGAGCAGGAGGCCGACCCCGCCCGCAGGGGCGGGGATGCGCCCAAGACCTCCCGAATAAACAGAAATAGGTGCTCCTCCTGCCAGGAATACGAGACCGCCCGAAGTTTCTCCGATTCTTCGTCTACCCGCACAAGCGGGACCGCTCTGGAGCTCCTCTATATAGGTATAGACTTGTGTGGAGGAGCGATGGGAAAGAAACGAAAACGGCCAGGCACGAAGCAGAATGCCACGTGGAAGTGCAGAGCCACCAAGGTTGCTAATACCAATTATGTTTGGTATACTCTGAACCGACAAGAGTGACGACTACACCATGCCTGTCAGCGGAAAAGAGATGCTCAAGAAGTATCGCGCAGCCGGTTGGTCGGTCGTTGGCACGAAAGGCTCCCACGTGAAGGTGGGGAAGGGGAATATGCGCGAGACGATTCCAATGCACAAAGAGCTTCGGAAAGGTCTTGAACAAATGCTTCGCAAGCGGCTGAGAGAGGTTGGAGAGTAACGCAATGGTCTATCATTTTAAGGTGCACCGGGATGCAGACGGGTTGTGGGCAGAGTGTGTTGAGCTTCCGGGGTGTCAAACACAGGGTGATTCCGAGGAAGAACTCAAGAGGAATGCGGCCGAAGCGTTGAACTTGTATCTCGACGAGCCACCAGAAGCCGATGTTGAACTACCGCTCCCGGATGAATCGGGCGTGAGCGGTGATAACTTTACCGTAGCACCGGATCCGGCGATTGCCCTCTCGGTGGTGCTTCGTTTCCTTCGTCACACCCACAAATACACGCAGCAACAGGTTGCAGAGCGATTAGGAATGAAAAACCTCTACAGCTACCAACGCCTGGAACGCAGGGCTAACCCAAGTCTTTCAACGATAAAAAAGATCAAGCGGGTGTTTCCGGAGCTTTCCGTCGACTACGTGCTTCAGGACTAAGAGAACTCGTGGTCCGACGTGACGCTTTATTGATTCGCACGTGGTTCCGGGTCACCATCGTCATATCGGTTGAGCTTCGGCGTAAGCACGACGAGCGACGTCCGGCTTCGCCCCGCAGGGGCGGAGATGCGCCAGAATTCTCCCGTACCGCGTACTCCCGCTGCAACCGGCGGTTTTCCACCGGAGGTTTCAGAAGGCGGCTTGAGGGACGAAGAGTATGGCGGCCAGGAGAGCAAAGATCGTAACCGATGTAATCGCGGGCCCCGACACGGCGTATAGCCATTGTTTGGTAGACGCCCATCAGAGGCGGGATTCTATGGCTCCGCGCGAGAATCTTTGCCGTTCGCGGAAGTCGA
>SLRR01000124.1 GCA_007130865.1 Spirochaeta sp.
GCAAACTCCCTGTGCCGGTCAAAGAGTGTCTCCGCCGAGGGGGCCACACGGTAAGTCGGTTTGTACACGGGGCCTTTGTTCTGGCGCGCGGCAGCCGCCCGGGACCGGATCATCACCTGCAGAGGCGCGTCCGCCGGGACGTCGCGGTCCACAAAGGCGTTCGCGATGAACGCGTTGCACGATGGTGACCGACCGCCGGAAACGACGGTACCCACCACGGTTCCTTCGGTGTTCTGTACGTCGTACCCTTCCCGGGGAACGGCGTTATCCGCCATCACCAGACGACGAAGGTTCCGTTTCGGTTTGTCGGCCTTGCGTTTAAGAATCGCGTCGCGTCCGATGAACTCGTGATCCAGGTTGCACGCCCAGAGGAGACGCGCTTCAACCGGGGTAATCTCGTCGGAGAGTTCGTGACCGTACAGTGGGAAGCCCGCTTCCAGGCGCAGGCTGTCCCGCGCGCCCAGACCGACTGGAAGTGCCTGAATTCCAGTTTTCTCCGCGTGGTCAAACAGGGTGGTCCAGACCGTTTCCGCTTTGTCCTCAGGGAGAAAAAATTCAAACCCGTCCTCGCCGGTATATCCGGTTCGGGCTACCTCGATCGGCACGGTATCCCCGGAAACTGAAGCTTCCACGGTGGTAATGCCGAACCGCGGCAGATCGGAAGCGGCACTCCCGAGAACGGGATCGATCAACGCCGCCGCGCGCGGTCCCTGCACGGCGATCATCGCCGTGGATTCCGAGCGGTCTTCCAGGGATACGCCGCCTTTGCCGCCGCTCTTCTTACTGCCGCCGGATTTGCTGCTTCCGACCTTCCCGGGCAGGTGATCCTGCATCCATTTCACGTCCACATCGCGGCGTGCGGCGTTGACCACCACCAGATACCGTTCCGGGGCCAGGTGATAGATAAAGAGATCGTCGATCACGCCGCCATCCTCGCGGCAGAGCAGGGCGTAGCTGCTCATGCCGTCCTTGAGAGCGGTCACATCCGCCGTGGTGAGCGATGCCAGCCAATCCGCCGCCCCGGAGCCCTCTACGTAGACCTGACCCATATGGGAGATATCAAAAATGCCGACGGAATTGCGGGTTGTCAGGTGCTCCCGTATCGTTCCGGTGGGGTATTGGACCGGCATATCCCAGCCGGCAAAGGGCACAAACCGGGCGCCCTGTGATGCGTGCCATTGGTACAGACTTGTTCGTTTCGCGTGCATAGTTAACCTCCAGACCGTTTGCCCCTGTCCGATTTACCTGAGAGATTGACCCGGTCGTAACCGGGCGTTCCCCTTCGGTGCGCGATTCCCCCGTATACCCCCGTCGTGTCGAGGACGACAGGAAAAACAAGTACCGCGGCTCTCCAGAGGTTTTGCACGCCTTTTGCCGATCCTTTGGCCTGAGAGTTTCGGGTCCGGGTTTGGTCTGTCCCGTCCCTTGCACCTTCGGCGGCAGCGCGAGGGCTGCTCTCTCTCGACAAAAGTATTTCTGTTCTTTTTACAGTATGCCCGATCGCCCGGGTTGTCAACGAATCGCCTGGACGATCCCGTGAATCACCGGTTCCACTTCTTCCGGACGGTCTACGTGAAACTCCTCGGTATTGACGAAGATCCGCGGTGAGAGGGTGTACGACTGGTACCAGGCCAGATAGCGTCGGTTCAGTTCCTCCAGGTACGATCGGGGAATGTCCGGCTCGTGGCCGCGGTTGCGATGCCGGATCCGGTCAATGGCGGTATCCACGGTACAGTCCAGGTATATCAGGAGTCGCGGCGCCGGCGTCTGGTCGAGCAGCGCCTCCAGGAGCGTGGAGTAGGTGGAAAACTCCTCCGCGTCCATGTAGCCCTCGGCGGCGAGCATCTCCGCAAAGATCCGGTCTCCAAAGATCGAACGATCCATGAGACCACCGCCGCTGTCGATAAGGCGTCGGATCATCCGGAACCGTTCCGCCAGGAAGTGCGTTTGCATCGTATACGCCCAGCGCCGCTGGTCCAGGTAATACCGGTCCAGGAGCACCGAGGTAACGGGATTATGGAGCTCCCGGAAGAGGGGGAGACCCAGTCGTTTTTCCAGGATCTCCCCGATCGTGGTTTTACCCACGCCGATCTGTCCTTCAATCAGTATCAACGCCGGCTCCCGGATTACATCTGCATACCCAGGGAGAAACTGAACACAACACCCGGATCAACCATGTTATACGCCACGTCCAGTCCCAGCGCAGGTATGGCTACTTCCTGGAGGTAGACCCGGAATCCGCCTCCGGGACCGCCAAAGAACTGTCGGTCATGGATATCTGCGTCGAACACGCCGCCTTCCCAGTAGTGCGTGAGAACAATCGACCCCCAGGACGGGTTCAAGACCGGGGCGTCGTAGAACACCGCGCCGCCGCCCCAACGATCCGCTACGGACGTCTGGTAGGGAAGCGTGCGAAACCCGTCCCGGGCGGAGAGCTCCCGACTGTCGACGGGGGAGAGTTCCGCGACCCCGCCCGAGACCTGCAGGCGGGCACGACTTCGATCCGGTACCGGCACGGGAATCGATAATCCGGCCTGAACAGTCACTTCCCAGCCCATGTCGGTACCGGGATCCCCACCGTGAAGAACGAGGCGGGACGTTCCCTGCACGTCCGGACCTACTCGCAGTACTCCTCGGGGACGCGACCCGTCGTACCTGAACGTCAGATTGGGCTCAAGAAAAACACCGTCTTCAGGTGGTCGGTCGTCGATGCCGGCCCGGAAATCGTTGACATCCCGGGTAGTCGCTCGCAAACCAGTATCGATCCGGAATGCCCGAGAGAAGCGGTAACCGAGACCACCGGCGACGCTGGTCCGTCGGATCGTAAAACGACGGAGCCTGCTTCCGTCGGGGAGTTCGTTGGTCCGTTCCGAGTCGCCCGTGGCGGCGCTTGCCCGGCCGGTCCAGGATCCGCCCCGGATCGAGGGATCGGCGTACGCAAAGAAGCCACGAAATCCGTCGCTACCGGCAAAAGCCGCCGTGATCAGCTGCTTGTTGCGTCCCAGAAGGTTGCTCTCGAGCAGGACGAGTCCACCGGAAAAGCTGCTCCCGTCGGTTGCAAAAAAGGGCAGAGGAATGAGTGTCCACTTCTCGCGCACCGTTATCAGGAGATCGACCTCTCCCGGAGCCTCCGGCGGGCGCCGTGTTATGACGGAAACGTCCGCAAAGAGGTCGGTATCAACGATGTCGTCCTCCACGATCTCCACCTGCGCTGCGGTGACGATGTCTCCCGGCTGAAGGGCGATAACGTCTCGGACTACCGTTTCCCGCGTGCGGCGCAATCCCTCCACTTCGATCCTTCGTAGGGGTGCCGGTTCAAATACGGGCTCATCCGAGCGCACCGGGAACGGCGCCGCTCCGTAGGCCACCAGGACAACGCACAGCAGAAGTAACGCACGGGTTGATCTCATCGTCGGTGTAACCTCACTTTTTTACCTTGCTTCGTCGTGTCGATCATATCGCAGCCGGGAGCATCGCAACCGGAACTCACCGGATCAGCACAAAGTCCACGCGGCGGTTCTGCCAGCGGTTTTCCAGGTCCGTGTGCGGCACGATCGGTTCCGTCCCTCCCCGTCCCACGGTGGTGATACGGCCCGGGTCCATTCCCCGCGCCACCAGCGCGTCCCGGACGGATCCCGCGCGAGCCTGGGAGAGCGGCTGCAGCGTCTGTCGCTCCTCCGCTTCCGTGCCGGTGATGTTCACCGCGTGCCCCTCCACCTGGATCCGGTAGGTGTCGTACCGGGCAAAGATCTCTACGAGCCGGTCCAGGACCTCAACGTTCTTGGCGCCCGCCTCGGTCCGGGGATCCACCTGCAGACGCGGACTGTTCGGTTCAAAGGTGATGTTGGCGATCTGGATCAGGAGCCGGTCGCCGTCGCGCACCACCAGGATATCGATCGGGATCGTCCCGGTGGCGGTGCTGCGGTTTCCCGCGGGATCGGTCGCTGTGAAGCGGTAGGCGTAGTCCTCGGCGCTTCGCACGAGGTCGCCGGTCCGGCTCCGGCCGTCCCAGACGATGCGCTCCCGGGGAACACCGGTGCCGCGGAACTCCTGGAAGAGGCGCTGGTTGCGGTCAAAAATCTCGAAGCTCCAGGAGGCGATTCCCCCGGCGTCCTCGGCGGAGAGCAGGATATCGAGCTCATCGTTAATCCCGTCGTTGTCCGGAGAGAAGGGGAGCCCCTCGAGTTCCACGGACACCCGCGGGGGAGTAGTATCCACCGTGACCGCCGGAGAACGTACCTCCGGACGGGCACCGTTGCGGTAGGTTGCCCGGTATCTCACCGTATAGGGACCGTCTACTATCCGACCGTTCTCGTGGCGTCCGTCCCAGGTGATCGTCTCGCGTCCCGGTATCGAACCGTTGGAGATTTCCGGCCGGAACGTGCGAACCACGCGATCGGTGCGGTCCAGGACTTCTACCGCCCGGGAGTTCAGACCTCCGGTACGGCTGCTGATCAGGGTGATCGTCACGTCTCGAGCCGCGTCCTCGGTGGTGTTCTCCGTAACACCCGGAGCAACGAGGCGACGGTTGACCGTGACAAAGAGACGGGCCGGTACGGTGTCTACCTCGATCGAGGGGATCTCGGCGGTTGCCCGGTTGCCCGCGCGGTCGCTGCCTTCCACGATATAGCGGTAGACTCCGTCGGGGACGACGTTTCCCGCTTCATCGGTGCCGTCCCAGGTAAACGATTCGACCCGGGTGGACCAGGTGAACCGCCGGACTGTGGAACCACCGGCATCGACTATCCGACCGGTCCACCCGTCGGCGGGGTCGCCGGATTGGCGGATCTCCAGGGTATCCCGTTGTCCGTCCCCGTCGGGGGAGAAGATATCGTACTGCCCCCGGACCGTGATCGCCGGAGGCGTAATGTCGAGGAGCACGGGCTCGCTGCGTGCTATCGGGCGGTTGCCGTGACGGTATTGCAGGGTAAGCCGTGCCCGGTACGTCCCTTCCGGGACCGCCCCGTCTGAAACCAGGTCCGTCTCGTAACGTCCGTCCCAGACAAACCGGTCGGGCAGAGACGTGCCGGTCTGACGTACAACCGGTGTCTCCTCGTCGATGATCTCGCCTGTCTCGGAGTCTGCCTCGTGTATCACGAACTCCCAGGTCTGCAGGCCTCTCGCTTCGCCGACGCGGTAACGGAACGTCACTTCGTCCCGCACGCCGCTGTCGTTGGGGCTGAACGCGGTGATATCCGCGTAAAGATCCAGCGGTGTCTCCGCGGTGTAGATCTCCAGCGGCAGTCGACCGCTGGAACCGGTATTTCCCGCCAGATCCGTGGCGGTGAGCTCGTAGCTGTACATGCCGTCCGGCAGACGCCGTCGTTCCTCGTCGAGGCCGGCAAAGACCAGCGTTTCCGGAGCGTTGCCGACCCATTCCCAGCGCCGTACCACGTTGCCGGCATCGTCCCTGACGGAGCCGACCCACCGTTCCTCGCGGCTCGTTTCCTGTGTGATCGTCACCTCGTCGAGACGACCGTCACCGTCGGGGGAGATTATCTCGGTGGACCGGGAGACCTCCACATCCGGTGGCACGCGATCGAGCAGTACCGAGCGCACGGTCCGTACCGTGGGAACCGCTCCAGTGACGTAGCGCACGGTGATCTCGCCGCGGTACTCCCCGTCGGGGGCTTCATTACCCGTGTCGTCGCGACCGTCCCAAACAAACGGGTCGAGCGTTTCCGTTCCGGTTGCGGTGCGGACCGGCTCACCGTCGGTGTCGAGAATTCTCAGGTTCCACTCGGCGATTCCCTCTTCTATATTCGACTGCGGGATGAACGTTACCGTTTCCTTGATCCCGTTTCCGTTCGGTCCGAAGGCGGCATCGGAAAGGCGCAGCTGTACCTCCACGTCACGCGTATCGGAGCGGAACGTGGCGGTTCGGACTGTGGTGGAGTTGCCCGCCGCGTCGGTGGCGGTTACCACGTAGCGGTAAACTCCGTCGGGGACTACCTCTCCCTGGTCGTTGGTACCGTCCCACTCAAAATCCGCGAGCGTGCCGGAGGTTTCCCAGGTCCGTAGGCGGGTGCCGTCCTCCGCCGATTCCACCCAGCTCCGCCAGAGCCGTTCCGGGGAGGAACTCTGCACGATCGGCATCGTATCCTTGAGTCCGTCACCGTCGGGTGAGAATGCGCGCTCCTCGTCGTCGAGCCGTACCGTCGCCGTAGGCGCTACGGTGTCGACGGAGAACGTCGCGCTGGTGGCGGTGGGCCGGTTTCCGTGACGATATTCCAGTACCAGCCGCGCCCGGTAGTCGCCGTCCGGTACAAAGCCGCCGGCGGCGCCGCGCCCGTCCCAGGTATACCGTTCACGGGGAGCGCCGGAGCCGTCGATGCGCGCCACCACGGTTCCGTCCTGGTCGAGCAACTCCAGGAAGAACCGTTCCGCTCCACGCGGGTCGGCGATATCCGTAATAAGGTCGATCGTGGGGTGCGGTCCGGTGGTGCCCGGGGCAAACGCTTCTCGCGAGGTAGAGACGAAGACCGGGGTCTCCCGTGTGTCCAGTTCGAACCGGATCACGGGACTCACCGCGCGGTTACCGGCGCGGTCCTCTCCGGTCAGGATGTAACGGTACTCACCGTCGGGCAGGCGTTCTCCCTCGTCGCTGAGCCCGTCCCAGACCAGGCGAGTCGGAGGCGTGCCTTCCCATTCGTAGGTGCGCACCGCTTCACCGAGTTCGTTCTCGATCCGCGCGCGCCACCAGGGGGCTTCCTCGGTCTCCTGCGTGAACGCGATCGTATCCTTGCGGCCATCCGAGTTGGGCGAGAAGATCGTATCCTCCGCGATTACCGCGAGTCTCGGTGGCGTCACGTCCAGCACAAACGAGGGCGATTCGGCGATCGGTTCCGCCCCGTTGCGGTAGAGCACGGTCAGGCGGGCGCGGTACGTCCCTTCCGGAAGTACCCGTCCATCGTCACCACGGCCATCAAATACCCACTGTTCCGGCACGTCTTCCTCGCCCCGGATCGTCCGGCGGGATCGGCCCTGGCGATCGAGGATCTCCAGAGTATAATCCCTGATCCCTTCCCGGACGATCACGTCCGGCGTGAGGATAATCTCGTCCTGCCGACCGTTGTCGTTGGGCGAGAAATGGCTCAGGTTCACCGCCAGCCCCACCGGGGTGGGAATCGTATCGACGATGATATTGTCCAGCGAGCCGGACCCGTAGTTGAGGGCGCGGTCCGTGGCGTGCACGTAATACCGGTAGACCCCGTCCGGGACGACTGCACCGGCGTTGTCACGCCCGTCCCACTCAAACGGTTCCAGAGTGGTATCGCGAAACTCCGTCTCGAAAACCACCGTGTCGGACGCATCCAGGATCTGTACCGTCCAGAGATCCTCCCGGGAACTCGTCTGCTCGATCACCACCGAATCCTGTCCGACTGCGTCGCCGGGCGCAAAGATCAGGTCGTCCGGGTTTTCCGGCTCGGTGATCGTTACGCTCGGAGGCGTGTTGTCCACGACGATCGGCTTGGGGTCGCTTCTTCCGAGATTATCGTTGTCGTCGGTGGCTTCCAGGACGAACGTGTATTCACCGTCGGGAGCCACACTTCCCGCGTCGGTTCGGCCGTCCCAGCGGATCTGCTCCGGCACCTCGACTCCGGTCCGGACGTAAAGGATGCGGTCCAGCAGCGACCGGAATCCCTCGCTCTCAGGGCGGTATTCCTTGTTCTCGATCCGCCGAATCACCGATCCATCGGCATCGCGCACCACCAGGGCCCAGCTCATGACGTAGCGCTCGTCGGTGATTTCAACAGGAAGAAGCAGTTCGTCCGCGAGCCCGTCGTTGTTTGGAGAGATGTAAGCGGTCTCGGGGTAGTCCAGGGTTATCACCGGCGGATTCCGGTCCACCACGCCGAACGCCACGTTGACTCCCGCCGCCGCGGACCAGACGTCCTCGTAGAGCGGAGCCCAGGCGGCGTGGGTGCGGATCTCGTTCCGGCGCGGTACGCGGGAAGCGTCGGTGTTTCCGGTGCCGCTGTTGCTTCCTGTTTCGAAGCGCGCGGTGAGTCCCAGGGAGGGCAGCATCGATCCCGCGGTGCGGTCGTCGTCAAGGTGTTCCCGCAGGTTGATCTGCCACCCCGCGTTGATTCCCACCCGGTCCCACAGCGTGAACTGCGTCCCCGCACGGTAAACAAGGTTCTGGAAGGAGGGGGCGCTGAATCCGGTGTGGAGATCCCATTGCACCACGTCGTTCTTCACGAGCGTGGCCTGCACGTCCGCTGCGGGAGTGAACGGCGCGGGTGAGCCCGTGAGGTTCGATCCGGTGACCGCGGACCGAGGGGCCAGACCGTTGCCGATCTGAGTGATTGAAAAGCCCCACCTCAGATCGTCAAGAAAAGCCACCGGTCCCAGCAGGTGGATAACACCCAGGTTGAGACCTCCCGCGAACGCGGTATTATCGTCCCGAGCACCGACCTGCCCGGCGACACCGGCCCCGGCGAGCAGCCACGGGTAGAGTTCCTTGGCAAACCCTATATTGAGGGATCCTCGTTGCCCCAGATCCAGGTGATCGTACTCGACACCGGCGTAGTGGAGTGACCCGGTGATTACCCCCGCCGCGGTGGGAATCGCAAGTCCCAGATGTGCCGCGTGGCCGTCGTAGTCGGAATCGCCCAGGATCGCGGCGTAACTGGCGTCCAGGTGGACCCGCTGCTTGAGTGCAGAAACCGCCGGGTTGATTGCGTCACCGCTCACCGCCTCGGTGGAAGCAGTGTTCAGCACGCTCCCGAGAAAGAGGGGAGAACGGAAGCGATCGAGAAGTTCACCGCCGGGAACGGGTTCGTATGCCGCCAGCGGCGACGCACCAAGCGTCAGCACTCCGAGCGTAATCAACAGAACGGCGGCGCCGTGGCGCCGGATCCATAAGTACATGGGGGCGATTCGTTTCATCTCTACTCCAGTCTATCGCAGGTCAGGACAATAGTCCTTCCGTATCCTTCGGTATCAACAAGGTTGTGCATACCAGGGTTACACCGCTTTGTCCCGCGGCTTTCGTCCTTCCCGACGACTCTGAAACTCCCCGGCGCGGCTGTAGATACGAGTGTACGGCGGGACCGACTCGGTGAGCCACACGTTGCCTCCGATGATCGAGTCGTGGCCGATCGTGGTGTTTCCGCCGAGAATCGTAGCACCCGCGTAAATCGTAACGTTGTCCTCGATCGTGGGGTGTCGTTTTGCGTCGGAGTCCCGTTTCCGAACGCTCAACGCGCCTACCGTAACGCCCTGGTAGATCTTGACGTGCTCGCCGATGATAGTGGTCTCCCCGATTACCACGCCCGTGGCATGATCGATGAAAAAGAAATCCCCGATCGTCGCCCCCGGGTGAATATCGATACCGGTACGGCCGTGGATCTCCTCGCTCATCATCCGTGGTATCAGGGGCACCTCCCGGATCCACAGTTCGTGCGCCAGGCGATGGGTCATGATCGCGTCCACCCCGGGATACGCCAGGATGATTTCCTCCGTGGACTTGGCTGCGGGATCACCCGCGTAGGCGGCTTCAACATCGAGCTTCACGCGCCGACGCACCTCCGGAATCGTCGCGAGAAAATCAAACGTGATCTCCCGCGCCTGTTCACGGTAGGGCTCGGACCGCTCGTCCTCGTTGCAGATATCGTGTTTGAAACAGAGACTGCGGTAGACTTCCTCCGAGAGCCGCCCCGCCAGGGATCCCAGGCGCTCCGCTACGAGAAAACGCGCGTTGTAGCGCGCCACGTTCTCCTCGGTCTGGTACCCGGGAAAGATGAGCGCGTGCAGGTCGTTGAGGATACGCCGGATACTGGGGCGCGAGGGCAGCCGGGGTCCGTCCATATGGTTGATCGCGCCGATAGTATCGTAGGACTCCACCACGGCGTTGATGATCGGATTCAGGTCGTCCTTCATAGGTAGAATATGCGCAGGATTGTCCCGGTTTGACCAGTCGGCGCGGATCACGTACCCGAGAGCACGTTCCGGTCGAGCCACGCTGCGTAATCCTGCAAATCCTTGAGAACCTGCCGGTTGCGGGGCGGGATATCCGGGCGGGCCATCAGGTTGTTCACCTTCTTGCGGAACCGGCCGTAATCGAGAGCGTTTCCGTACTCCGGCGCGAGCAGGCGCCGCGCGCAGTGGCTCAGCCACCGCTGGTACTCCTCGGGTCCGAGCGCGTCCGGATAGTTACGCCCGAGGTACCGGCGCAGCATTTCCGGACCCCGGGAATCGGCAAAGTCCGGCGGGTTGCCGGCAAGCTCTTTCGGGTCGGAGGCGTGGATCCGATCGAACGCCCGGCGGTCGGCGTCGCCAAAGAACCCCCCGGAATAGATCCCGAGGTCGGGGTCCGCGTACTCCCGGCGACTGTCACCGGATTCGTCCCGCTTGTACACCGACCTGATGCGACCGGGCAGATCATCCCGGGAAGCGATCATCCCGGCGCGTTCCGCCGCCAGGTCCGGATCGATGCCGAGAACGGTAGCCCGGTCCGTGGTGAGCGTGCTCAGAGGGGACACCGCCGGAGCGCGGTTTACCTGGATCCCCACCAGGGGTACGCGTGCTTCACCGGCCAGTTCCTCCCGGGAGGTGAACACCAGGCGCCGGATCTCCTCCACCGACAACTGCCAGAGCGGAGCCGGATCTTCCCGAAGGTCGAAAGCGATGATCTGGTTGGGGTTGTCCGGGTGCACCGTCAGGGGGAGTACCGCCGAGGTGCATCCCCCGGGCCGGGTAAGTACCGCGTCGGTGAAGAGTACCGGGGTGGGTCGTTCCAGGTTGAGCATCCCCCGGACCACATCCTTGCGGCGCAGCGTGAGGTAGTATTCGAAGAGACGCGGCTGTTTCTCCCGGATCAACCGGGCGACCGCTATCGTAGCCCGGACGTCCGCCGGCGCGTCGTGGGCGTCGCCGTGTTCGATTCCGTTGGCCACCGTGAGCTGGTCGAGCTTGAAAACCGGCTTGCCCTGGTCGTCGCGGATCCATTCGACACCCTCGGGACGCAGGTCGTGCGCCAGGCGGACCAGGGGAAGTACGTCCCACCGGCTGTTGCCGTCGGCGTACTCCCGCCGGTAGGGATCGATGAAGTTCCGGTAGAAGAGGTTCCGCAGGAACTCGTCGTCAAACCTGAGCGAGTTGTACCCGACCGCGCACGTACCGGGTGCGCTCACGATCCCGTTGATCGCCCGGGCGAGCTCCGCCTCCACCAGACCGGACTCATCCGCGGTAGTCCGCGGGGTGATCCCGGTTATCATGCACGCTTCCGGGTCGGGCAGGTAATCGGGACTGATCCGTCCGTAGAACACGACCGGGTCCTCCACCTCCTTTAAGTCGGAGTCGGTGCGGATCGCCGCAAACTGGGCGATCCGATCCCACCGAGGATCCCGTCCGAACGTTTCAAGGTCGTACCAGAGAAATGACTGCGCCACGTAAGCAGGGTACTCCACCGGGTCAGGACGGCTCAACCCGTGACGATCTGGAGCC
>SLRR01000140.1 GCA_007130865.1 Spirochaeta sp.
CGATGTTCGCGCCGCTGGAAAACAGCCTGCGGATCTACGAGGGGTTGCACGAGGCGGAGTGGACCGACTTTTCCGACGAGATTGACCGTATCCGGATGGTTAAATCACCGCTCGAGATGAACTACGTCCGCAAAGCCGGCGCGATTTCCACGGCGATGATGCGTGCGGCGGCGGATACGTTCGGTCCCGGAGTCGGCGAGAACGAGATCGCCGCGGAGGTGAACCGCGCGATGTGCCTCGCCGGGGGCGATCCGCCGGGATTCTGGCCGTTCATCCGGTCCACACCCACGATCGGCATGGAACACGTCACGTGGAACCAACGGATCCTTGAGCCGGGGGATCGATTGTTCGTCGAGCTCAGCGGCGCGGTCAAACACTACCACGCTCCCATGGGACGGATCTTCTTCGTCGGAGGTCTGCCCGAGGGAACACAAGAGATCTCGAAAGTAACGATAGACGCGTTTAACGCGGTTACAGCGAATCTCAAAGAGGGCAGGACCGCCGCCGAGGTCTACGAGGAATGGCAGTCCGTCGTCGATGCGGCGGGGCTGTCCCACTACACGCGCCACCACTGCGGGTACATGGTGGGAATAGGGTTTCCGCCAGGTTGGGTTGGAGGCAGCATGGTAGTGGGACTGCGTCGCTACAGCGACCTCGAACTGAAAGAAGGAATGGTGTTCCACCTGTTGTCCTGGCTGATCGGCACGGGCAAGGGTGATTACCTGGTGACCAACGCCGCGGCCGTCGGGAAAGTTCGAGGAGAGGTCCTGATCGATTTTCCGATGGAACCGACGGCGAAATAACATTGCGGGAAAAGAGGAGAAAGGATGATGAGTAATCAGGAAACGGCGAACGGGACGAAACGGTTCGCGATCGATCACGGCATGGCCTGGCCGGCGGTGATCATAATTATCGTGTTGAGTATCCCCCTGGTGATCTGGGAACAACGGTCCCTCGCAACGCTGAACGCGATCTTTGAGGTGATCGTGGCCAACTTTGGATGGCTGTACATGTGGTATCCGATACTGATGATCGTGTTTGGTCTGTACTTTGTGTTCTCCAAGTACGGGAAAGTCGTACTGGGTGACCCTGAAGACAAACCACGGTTTACGATGTTCCAGTACATGTCGATCATCATCGCCATGGGTATCGGCTCCACGATCATGCGCACCGGCTCGATCCAATGGGCGCACGTGGCGTTGAACCCTCCCTTTGGGATCGAACCGCTGACGAGCGAGGCGCTCGCCTGGGGCAACCCCTACGGAATGTTTCTCTGGAACATCCACACGTTCGCGATCTTCTCCATGACCGCCCCGGCGATGGGATACGTTCTGTACGTCAGAAAGAAGCCGCTCATGCGGGTCTCGGAGATCTGCCGGTGCGTGTTCGGTGATCGCTTCACCGACGGCGTCGGAGGTAAAGTGCTGGACATCCTCTTCCTCGTGGCGATCATCGCCGGCAGCGCGACCTTTCTCGGACTCGGGACGCCGATCGTAACCGCCGTTGTATCAAAGCTGTTCAACATCCAGGTCACGTTTCAGCTCACGCTGGCGGTTACGCTGGTGTGGATCGCGCTGTTCACCACCAGCGTCTACCTCGGTCTGGAGAAGGGAATCAAGAACCTGAGCACGTTCAACATGTACCTCGCGGCGTTCCTGGGACTCTTCATCGTGATCCTCGGACCGACGGTCTTCATCCTGAACCACTTCACCGACAGCGTGGGCTTTCTGCTCGTGCATATGGTGGATCTGACCTTCTATATGGACTCGCTCAACATCGGCGAGGCGGCGCATATATCGCGCTTCTCCGTATTCTGGTGGGCCTACTGCGCCACCTGGGCGCTGCTGCACGGCGTTTTCGCGGCCAAGATCTCAAAGGGACGGACGATCCGTCAGATGATCCTGGTCTATTTCCTGGCTCCCCTGGTACTCGCCTGGGTTGCAACGGGAATCCTCGGCGGCGCCGGAATCCATGCGTATCTCACCGGTCAGGTACCGGTCATGGAGATCATTACCGAAGGTGAGGGAGCGATGGCGGCTATCGCCGAGATCATGGGTTCCCTGCCCTTGCCCACGTTTGTACTCCTGGTGTTTGCCGTGTTGACGATGATCTTCTTCGGGACGACGCTGGATTCCACCACCTATTCGATCGCGGCGTACACGGACCGGCACGACATGAGCAAGCAGGACCCGACCCGATCCAACCGGGTACTCTGGGCCGCGGTCATCGCGTTCATGGCACTCGTACTGCTGCGGGTGGGCGGTCTGGTACCGCTGGAAGTCACCTCGGGATTGCTCGGGTTTCCGATCATGTTCCTGCAGTTTGTCACGGTTTACGCTGCCAAGAAGATGATGGACGAGGACAAGGCGTATATCTACAACGTCCGGCTCGATCCGATCAAGGAAGCGCAGCGGAGAATCGCCGAAGGCGAGGATCCGCGCGCGGTAGCAGGCGACTCCGTCGAGTATTGACGGTATCGGTGAACCGACCGGCGGCACGTACCCCCGCCGCCGGCCGGTTCCATTTTTCCCCGACACAAACGGTACAACAACATGAAACCAATTGACGCGTATCTGTCACGATTCGCCCGGGAGTATCCCGCGTCCGGAATTCGCTCGATGTTCGATCTCCTGCCGCAGTATCCCAACGTGGTCAATCTGTGCAACGGAGAACCGGATTTTCCGACGCCCGCGCACATCACGGAGTCTGCGGTACGGGCGCTGCGCCACGGAGATACACGATACAGTCCCACCACGGGCATTCCGGAGCTGCGCGACGCGATCGCCCGGAAGTACACCGTCCAGTTCGGACGACCGACGGAGCGGGACAACGTCATGGCCGTGGCGGGCGGTACGGAAGCGCTCCTCATGGCGTTACTCACCACGGTCGACCCCGGTGACGAGGTGATCGTTACCGACCCCTGTTATCCGAA
>SLRR01000132.1 GCA_007130865.1 Spirochaeta sp.
CCGATGCGGGGTTCCTCTTCGGCCACGTCTTTATCATCTTTGACCATTACAGCGACCTGCTTTACCTGATGGGGCTCAACTACAAGGAAAGTTCGATCGACCTGGAGGAGGCGCTCCGTGAGACGGAAGAGGCGATCCACGACCTGAACTTCAACTATCTGCAGGGTACGCCCGGGGAGTACTCCGCGGAACCTGTGCCGGATCCGGAGGATCGGGAGCGCTTCGAGCGCGGCGTGATCCGGGTCAGGGAGGAGATCATCGCGGGTAACCTTCTGCAGGGGGTGCTCTCCCGGCGTCTGAGGATCCGCACGGATATGCCCGCCCTCGAGGCGTACCGACGCCTTCGCTCGGCCAACCCCGCGCCGTACCTGGTGTACCTGGATTTCCGGGAGTTTCAGATCTTTGCAGCCTCACCGGAGACGCACGTGGGGGTAAAGAACGGCCGCGCCCTGATGCGGCCGATCGCGGGAACGCGCCGCCGGGGTGCCTCCGACGCGGAAGACGCGGCCCTGGAGAAGGACCTCCTGGGGGACGAGAAGGAACTGGCGGAACACCTGATGCTGGTGGACCTGGCCCGGAACGACCTGGGTCGCGTCTGCGCGCCGGGATCCGTGGAGGTGACGCGCTCCTACGGGGTGGAGCGTTACTCCCGGGTGATGCATATCGTGAGCCAGGTCGAGGGAAACCTGGCGGAGGGTAAGACCGGGCTCGACGCGCTGCGCGCCACCTTTCCTGCGGGGACCGTGAGCGGGGCGCCTAAAATTCGCGCTGTCGAGACGATCGACGGGATCGAGCCGATGCGTCGCGGGTTCTACTCCGGCGTGGTGGGGTACGTGGAACCCGGGGGCAACCTGGACACGTGTATAACGATCCGGGCGGGTCTGAAGATCGGCGGGGAGCTGATCCTCCAGGCCGGCGCCGGCGTGGTATACGATTCGGTACCGTCCCGGGAGTTCGTAGAAACCAACGAGAAGCTCGCCGCCCTGATGCGCGCGGTGGGACTGGAGGTGGAAGCATGATTCTTCTGCTGGACAACTATGATTCCTTTACGCACAACCTCTACCAGTACCTGGCGCAGCTCACCGAGGAGGAGATCCGGGTAGTGCGTAACGACAGGATCACCGTGGACGAGGTGGTTCGGCTGAAGCCCAGCCGGATCGTGATCTCCCCCGGACCGGGACGCCCGGAAAACGCGGGGATCTCCGTGGAACTGGTACGGCGCTTCGCCGGGGACGTGCCGATACTCGGGGTGTGCCTGGGACACCAGGCGATCGGGGAAGCGTTCGGCGGTCGAACTATCGGCGCCGCCCGGATCGTACACGGGAAGACGGACAAGGTCACGGTAGACGGCCGGGGGCTTTTTCGTTCGATCAACTCTCCTTCCGAGTTCGTCCGATACCATTCCCTGGCGATCGACCCGGAGACACTCCCGGAGGAGCTGGAGATAACCGCCCGGTCCGAGGACGGGGAGATCATGGGGGTGCGCCACCGGGAGCTGCCCGTGGAGGGCGTTCAGTTTCACCCCGAGTCGATCGGGAGCGAGGACGGGATGAAGCTCCTGTCGAACTTCCTGAACTACCGGCGTGAACCCTTTGAGCCGAGAGTGTACCTGGAGAAGGTGATCGCCGGGGAATCGCTCACGCAGAAGGAAGCGGAAGAGTTCATGGAGGAACTCACCGACGGCAACCTCTCGGACGCGCAGATAGCGGCGTTCCTCACCGCGTTCAACGCCAAGGGGATCGCCCCGGAGGAGGTAGCCGGGTGCGCCCGGGTGCTGCAGCGCAAGCGCGTGGAACTCTCCCTGGACCGGCCCGTGCTCGACACGTGCGGAACCGGCGGGGACGGCCTGGGAACGTTCAATATAAGCTCCCTCACCGCCCTGGTAGCCGCCGCCGCGGGCGCCACCGTAGCCAAACACGGAAACCGCGCGGTCAGTTCCCGCAGCGGCAGCGCCGACTTCTACCGCGCCCTGGGCATCGGGATCGAAATCTCACCGGAACGCGCGGTCGACTCGATCCGGCGGACCGGGTTCGCCTTCCTCTACGCACCCCTCTACCACGGCGCGATGCGCTTCGCCGGACCGGCGCGACGCCAGATGGGCATCAAGACGATCATGAACCTCCTGGGCCCCCTGGTGAACCCCGCCGGCGCGCAGTACCAGTTGATCGGCGTGTTCTCCGAGAAATACCTGGAAGTCGTCGCCCGCGCGGCGGTCCTCCTGGGGATCGGCCGCGGCATGGTAGTCCACGGCCTGGACGGCCAGGACGAGATCAGCGTCTGCGCCCCCACGCGGGTGATCAGTTTCACCGCGGGCGCCAACGCGGGCAGTGGATTAACCACGGACGGCGACGCAACCCCGGGCGATGACTTTACCACGGACGGCGCCGCAACCCCAGGCGATGACTTAACAGCGAGCGGTGCCGACAATGCGGGCAGCGACTACACCGCAGGCGGCGCCGACAACGCAGGCGGCGCCGACAACGCGGGCGGCGCCGACAACGCGGGCAGCGTCGGCAGGGCCACCTCCCTCGACCCGATCGCGACAGCGCGCTTTGACGAGTTCGTCATTCAGCCGGAAAACTACGGACTGCGATCGCATCCGCCGGAGGCGCTCGTGGGAGGCGACGCCGAGGAGAACGCCCGGGTAGCGCGCCGTCTCCTGGACGGCGAAAACGGGATCGGACCCGAAGGGATCGTCGACCCGGTGCTCGCGGCGCTTCACGACGCGGTCGTGCTCAACACCGCGGCGGCGCTGATGCTCTACGGTACCGTCCAGACGATTCAGGACGGCGTGGAGCTTGCCATGCGGGCACTCGAAGAGGGCCGGGCGGCGCGCACCCTGGAGAAAGTCGTGGAGGCCACCAATTGAGCGCGGACATCCTGCACCGGATCGTAGCTCGCCGCCGGGAACGCCTCGCCGGGTCCGGCCCC
>SLRR01000222.1 GCA_007130865.1 Spirochaeta sp.
CGCGAATACACGTCTCGAAGCGTGTCGTCAAACGAGGGGTGTTCCCTGCTCAAGCGGTTGCGCGCGATCTGCAGTTGCGGTACCACGTCGCGATGCTCCTCGCGTTCGAGCGCGGCGGTCAGCGCCGGAATTGCTGCCGGATCGCCGATCTCGCCGAGCGAGTTGGCCGCGCTACATCGTACGATCGTGTCCGGATCCGAACGTACCAGGTCTTCCAGTTCAGTCCGTGCCTCCCGGACTCCCAGAATTCCGAGTGCTTCCGCGCCGGCGGCTCGTACCTCCACCGACGAATGCGCCAGCAGACGAAGGCCTTCATTGATCGTGGCGTCAGGGTTCCGGACCAGGGCGGCCCGGGCGCGGATGCGTACCAGCCAATCCCGATTGTCCAGGTCGGGTACGCCGAATCCCCTGGTATCGCCGGTATCCTCAGGATCGATCGTGATTCCATCCCTAATCGGTGCGAAGCGGTGCGTCGCGAGTGTTTCGATTTCCGGCAGGATGGTTTGTTTATCGCCGCCGGCACCGGCGCCGGTTTCGTTATTGTTATCGTTATCGTGAATCATGGTCGGCCTATTCCAGGTTATTGAAGATCCAGGGGACGAGTTCCGCCACCGTAGGGTGCGGTATCACCGTTTCCTGTAGTTTGCTGTAGGGCAGATCGGCTTGCATTGCAAGGGCGATCATGCCGATGATTTCGTCTCCACCGACGCCGAAAACCGCCGCTCCCAGAATTTTTTCGGTCGTCTTTTCCACTATTACCTTCATGAGGCCCTCCGTTTCAGCTTTCTCCCGAGCACGGCCGACGGCGCTCATACCCATACGTCCCGCGAGATAATCGAGGCCGCGACGCTCCGCCTCGGCAGCGGTGATCCCGACCCGTGCAAGAGGCGGGTCGATAAACATAGCGTACGTGGGAATGCGATCGGAAATACGCCGTTCCTTGCGCTGAAAGTAATGGGCGAGAAAAACCTGTCCATCGTGCACGGAGGTATGGGTGAAGGCTCCTTTCCCGTTGACGTCGCCCACCGCATATATGTGCGGTCGGGATGTGCGGCAGTGATCATCGACGCGTATGAGGCCACGATCGTCGGTTTCGACACCGGCAGCTTCCAGGTTGAGGGCGTCGCTGTTCGGCAGGCGTCCGACAGCGAAGAGAATATGGCTACCCGAGGCTTTTCTGATCTTACCCTGCTGCTCGTACGACACCGTTATTCCGTCGGGTCCGTGCTCAACGCTTTTGATATCCGTGTTGAGGTTGAACGTGATTCCTTCTTTCTCGAGGATTCTCTGCGCCGTAGTGCTGAACTCCGGATCCTCCCGGAAGATGATCCGCTCACCTTTTTCAAATATCGTAACTTCACTTCCCAGCCGTCGGAACGCCTGGCCGAACTCCATGCCGATGTACGAGCCTCCGACTATCAGCAGGTGCCGGGGGCGTTCCGTCAAATCCAGCAATCCCTGATTGTCGAGCCAGGGAACCGCGTCGATTCCGGGAACGTCCGGTTTGCGAGAGCGTGCGCCCGTGTGTATGACGATCGTGTTACCTGTGATGCGTGTTCGATCGATTTCTACGGTGCGGTCGTCCACGAATCGCGCCACGCCATGATAGAAGTCGGTTTCCTTCTCGAGCCATGACCGAAACCCGGAAGTAGCGGAGTTGCGGATCCCGTTCACCCGCTCCATGACCCGGGAGAAGTCGACTGATTTCTCCGGAATCACGACGCCGAACTCCTCTCCACGAGTTGCTACGTGCGCCGCTCGGGCGCTCGCAACAAGCGTCTTTGTGGGCGTACAACCCCAGTTGACGCACGTTCCTCCCACGCGGTCCGCTTCCACGGTTGCCACGGAAAGTTTCTGTTTCAGCAGCTCCGGAAGAATCGTTCCGGTAGCTTGTCCGGTTCCGACAATAATCACATCGTAATGCTTCATCACCGGAACGTACTACCGTTCGGCGCCGCAGACAAGATGTAGTTACATATAAACAAGTCATTTCCGTGCGAATTCGGTTGTCAGACAACATAAAAAGCTGGATATTGGATGCATGAGAGCAAACTTAGCGAGAAAAACACTACTACCTGCAGTGGTTCTGGTAGCAATCATCGCTTCATCCGCGGCCGACCAGTTTGAGACAGATCTCGATTACGCCCAGGTGCTGAACGCCGAGGCGACGCCGGAGGCTTCAGGGACGTGGCGATTCGACGTAACCGTGGAACATAACGACACGGGTTGGGAGCATTACGCGGACGCCTGGCAGGTCCTGGACGCGCGTACCGGGGAGGTGCTCGGAGAGCGCACGCTCTTTCATCCCCACGTAAACGAGATGCCGTTCACCCGAAGCCTTTCCGGTGTGGTTGTCCCCGACGATGTGACGGAGGTACGGATTCGCGCCCGGTGTAACGTCCACGGGTACGGTGGTCGTGAGGTTGTGCTCGACGTTAGTACGCGTTAGAAATAGTCGATCGTACCCCGGTGAACCTCCGCGATCTCCTCGAGGGAGCTGCGATCGACGATCTCGATCTGTTTACGTCCCCGGTCTACGACGCCGGACAGCGCGAGTCGTTTCAGCTCGGTACTGACCGTTTGTCGCGCGGCTCCGATCGCATCCGCCACGTCCTCCTGGCGATAGCCGCGTAGAACCAACCGTCCCTCGCTCTCCTCCGCCCATTGCAGGAGGAGTGCCGCGATTCGGGCGCGCACGCTCAGGAACGCTACTTGTTCGAGCCGTTGTTCAAGCTCGAGAACGCGGCGTCCCAGCGTTTCGATCAACCGGTACGCCACTTTCGGATGGGTAACAAGCAGATCCTGGATATCCGTCCGGGTCGCTTCGCACACCAATGAGTCTTCTTGTGTTTCGGCGTAGCAATCCCTCATCGTCAGACCGGCCATCGTCAGTTCACCGAACACCGTCCCGGGCTTTACCGTTCCGA
>SLRR01000242.1 GCA_007130865.1 Spirochaeta sp.
AGGAAGAGTACGAGGCTGAACTGGCCGCGGGTATCGCGCAACTCGACCAGGCGCAGGCGGAACTTACCCGGCTCGGCCGGGAACAGGAGCGCGAACTGCTGCTGCGCGGTCAGATCCGCGGTCTCTATCAGACCGCCGCGGGTGCGCTCCGGCAAGGCAACTACGACGTTGCGCGATCACGCCTGCGGGACCTGCGGAACCTGCTCAACGAGGAAAGCGTCCTCCGGATTCCCGCTCTACGGGAGCAGAGGCCCGTGGATCTGCTCCTGATCGAATCCCTGGAGTCCCTGATCCGATTTGACGAACAGTTCGGTACGGACGAGGCTGAACGTACGCTCTCGCAGGGAGCGCTTGTCTCGCGTGTGCAGGACCTGGTGGACCGCGCCGCGGACTCCGCACAGGCCGGAGATATGGACCAGGCGGTTGCGTTCTACCGCCAGGCCCTGGACGTGATCCCCGCGATCAGCGAGAGCTACGCCTTCATCGGTGATCTCGACGACGAATCGGCTGCAGCGGAGCTGACCGCATTGAACGAGGAAGCGGCTCGGCTCATCGCCGAGGCGGAGCAGGCTTACGCCGCGGGTTCGTTTTCCGTAGCGATGAGTCGGTACAGCACAGTTGTCCGGGAGTATCCCCGGAGCCGCTACCGCCTCGACGCCGCCGCCGGCATGGAGGATACCCTGGCCACCGTCCAATCCAGAAATCTTACGCTGCAGAACTCCCTGACCGAGACGGTGGCGGAACTGGAGACCGATCGTACCACGCTCACGGAAGAACTCGACCGCACCCGGGAATCTCTCGCGGAAGCGGAAGCGGAGGTAGCACAGCGTGCGTCGGAATCCCGGGAATTACAGCAGCGAATCGTCACGTTGCAGGCGCAGACGCCGGTTGCGTCCGCGCAGATAGCGTCGCTGCAACAGGAACTGGGCCGAACGGAAACCCGCCTGGCCGACGCCCAGGGACGGGTGGAACGACTGGAACAGACCGTTGCCGCCCGTGACGCTGCGCTTCAGTCCACCGAGGAGGAACTGCTCAACGCACTGAACGAACTCGCGATAGCCCGGGCCCGTACCGGCACCGCCGCGGATCCCCAACTGATCGCGGAACTGGAACGGCTGCAGTCGCTCGAGGAGGAACTCCTGGCGGCACGGGACCAGTGGGAAGTCTATCGGCGGGAGGCGGAATCGATCGACGCGACCGCCGCGGACATCCAGATACTCTCCGCCCGGGTATCGCTGGAACGTTTTCTCAACGACGCCCTGATGCGCCGGTACTTCCCGGATCTCGCCGGAGAGATCGAGCGGTTTGACGCGGCGCTCGTTGCGGGAGGGCGGGAGAACGCGCTTCTCGACGCGGCGGACCTCCTGATGGAGCTGGCCGACGCGGAGTCCCCGGCGGAACGGACCGCTCTGATCAGACAGGCCCAGGCCGGTGCAACCCCGGCGTACCTCGATTTCCTGCTGGAACTGGAACCGCTGGTAGCAGCACAATAACAGCGGACCGGACGGTTTCAACGGACTCGGCGGATCTATCGGCTTCGGCGGCCCGGGCGGCTTCAGCGGACCGGGCGGCCTCGGCGGACGGCGCGTCGACGGCGTCCCACAAACGGTCAGTCCTCGTAGACGTGAATCGTGAGGCGCCAACCATCGAGCGTCGGCGCGAGACCCACCGCGCTGTAGACATCCCGGAGGTCGCCACCGGCTGTAACGTACTGACCGGCGTACCAGAGCGTGCCGTATTCCACGGTACTACGAGAACCGCCTTCCGCCGTACCGTCGGGTCGGATAAGCACCGTCCGGCCCGACCGGGAGCTCCGGATCGTACCACCTGCGTCCACCGCGGCGATCGGTTGTTGCCAGGCCGCCACCTCTACCGGCGTCTCGCCGGACACGTCCGTGAGCCAGCTCAGCGTCCGCAAGGGCGCGCCGGAGTACTTCCCGTCGGCCCACGTCAGATAACCCCGGCGTTCCGTTGGATCGGTCGCGGAAAGCCGCGCGTTGCCGTAGGAATACCGTCTGACAGGGGTGTCGTCGTCATGGAACAAGCGCGGGATTTCCGCCGCGCCGGTGGTTCTGACGCTCGGTGGTGGCGCCATCGAATCCTGGCCCCACAGGACGTCCCACTCCACCAGCGCATCGCCGGTGATCCTGAGAAAGTATTCTCTGTACGGCGGTGGCGGATCTTCGTCGCCGTCGCGAGCGAGAATCTGAAACTCCGTTACCGAATCCGTCGATTCCAGGTCCGTCATGATCTGTACGGCAGCTATATCCGGAGGATCCAGTCCGAAACCGCCATCAATAACCGCGAGGCGCATCAACTCCCGCAACTGCAGTTCCACCGAGACGAGCCATTCTCCAATTATCTCATCGTCTTCGGGATAAACGAGATCGACCTCCGGACCCCGATCATCACCACCACGGATCAGGATCAACGGTGCCGGGTACGAAGTCTCCGTACCGGCCCTTGCGGAAGCAACGTGCGCCGACCAGCGAAACACGCCGGGCCGACGCGGAAGATAGTAGTCCTCGCGTCCCGTCACGCGCCCGCGGGTAACCCGGACAACCTCGAGACCTTCTCCCTCGTCTCGGAGAGCGATCAGGTATCCCGACGATCCCCGGGGCGTATCAGGGAGAAACGCCAGGGGCTGAAGAATCAGGTCGTGATCGTACTCATCCCAGGAGTCTATTTCGATCGTGGAGAGGAGGTTCATTCCCGCCGCTTCCCTCGACCCCTGCGCCGCCTCCTGGTCAAAGACAACCAGGTCGCATCCGGTGAGGACGGTGACCGCTAAGGAGACCGCCAGGGTCGCGATGACTTTCGCCTGGACGCGATCAACGAATCGCCGCGGACCGTACCTTCGTTCCATAATATTCATCACAGCACCACCCGTAGAGCGAGTCGATACACCGGGAAATGCCAG
>SLRR01000099.1 GCA_007130865.1 Spirochaeta sp.
AAGCAGCGCTCCCTGGACGGCGAGTACGGCATGTACGGCGAAGGTCCCGCGCAGTGGCCCTGGTGGGAACAGGCCAAAGCGGCTGAGCAGCACCTGATGGAAACGCAGGATCCCGGCGCGATCGACGCGGACGCGGTATCCGGCGCGACGATCAGGCTCGGCGGACTTGCCTCAGTTGTAAACGAGGCATTGGCAAACGCACGGCGCTGAATCGACCGTCAGTAGCAACAGTAATCAACAGAGTCGCGTCGGCGGTTTGACCGCCGGCGTTGATCGGACCGAGATCATGAGGCCGCCCTCCGGGGCGGCCTTTTGAATTTTAGAGATAAAGAACAAAGCAAATGCTCCTTGCGCGTACCGAATTCTTGCCTTACAATTTTACAGCCAATCCAACATTAGCGAGGACGGTATACTACGAAGAAGGAGGTGCCGGCGGTATACAGACAAGCAATGCTGGTTGTCGATCTGGTTTCAGTTACAAGGAGGATTTCTATGAACGTTAATCGGTTTTTTATTTTCATGATCGTCGCGTCCCTCGCGGTCGTTCCGGCGCTATTCGCCGCGGGACAGCCCGAGGCTGACGACGCTGCGCCGGATGAGATCACTATCGTCGTCGGGTTCGGCGCCGGCGGATCCAACGACCTGTCCGCGCGGTTCCTGGCAGAAGCGCTTGGTCAGCACGGAATCACCGCAAATGTGGTAAACATGCCCGGTGGAATGGGAACGGAAGCGGCGTACTACGTCTCCACGCAGCGTCCCGACTCCAACATCTTCATGTGGGCCCACCCCCTGATCATGCTCTTCGAGCCCGCCGCGGGCGACCGTGGATTCACGATCCACGATTTCACGCCGATCGGTACGCTCGCGAGCCCGACGTTTGCGGTTGGTTCCAAAGCAGGAGCTCCCTGGGATACGCTGGACGAGTTGATTCAGTATATCGAGGACAATCCCGGTGAGGTGGTACTCGGCGGCCAGGGCGAAGGTAATATGATGCACTTCATCGCGGAACTCATCCTCGATCCGGAGGAACTTGATTATACGTACGTGGGTCTCGCCGGTGGTGCCGACGTGGCGCTCAACCTGACCGGCGGTCATGTTGACCTGGGTCACCTCAGTCTCGCGGCGGCGCGCCCGCTCCACGAGGACGGAGACCTGACCGTTCTGGTGAATACGCAGATCCTGATCGAGCGTGACCCGCTCATGCCGGAGATTCCCAACGTAATCGAGTTCGGTATCGACGGCCAGGAGCCTCACCCCCTCGCGCTGTGGGCACCGCAGGGTACGTCCCAGGCGACGATCGATCACGTAACAGCGGCGATGGCGGAGATCGCGCAGGATCCTGCCTTTGTAGAACGTTACCAGGGCATCGGGATCGTGGCGCACTACCTGGATCCCGACGAGACCTGGGAGTTCTTCATGGACGTGGAGGAGAACATGGTTCCCCGGTACAAGGCGTGGCTCGAGGATTACCTCGCCGGCAACTGAGCCGGCAGAAGTTCCTGTACGCCCGTATACACAAAGTTACGTAATGTGAGCCGGGACGGACCGACAGGTCCGTCCCGGCCGTAATCCACGGCACCGACACCTCGATGAGGACAACAAGAAGGTGAGTACAAAACGATTTTCTCTGACTGGTCTGACGGGAATTCTGCTCGCGGTAGTCGCCGCGGGAGGGTTCATCTGGACGTTTTCGTCGTCGTTGCGGCCTATGGAGCTTTTTGTTCCGCGTATTTCGCTGGGGCTGGTCGTGTTCGGCGGAATCCTGGTCCTGCTCAAGGACATATTGAATCCCGGTGCGCGAGAACTGCTCAGCCGGGATTGGGTTCTACCGTACGCTATCGGCGTTTCGCTCGCGATGTGGGCCTACGGGTGGGCGTTCCGTAATATCGGACTCATGACCGCGACCTTTCTCTTCCTCGCGATCTGGTGGGTCTGGGTGGCGTACCGTGATGCCCGGCGGGAGGGTTCTTTTGCGCGGTTCCGTGTGACACTGGCCAAGAGACTGGCGCTCGCCGTGGTGGTGGCCGTGGTAGTGCAGTTGATATTCGTGACGGTGCTGCGGATGCACCTCCCGCGAACGCCATTACCCTAAGGAGACAAGCATTATGTCAGGCTTTAATGTTGACGCCGCCCTTGCGGCGGTCTCGATAGTCTTTGCCCTGGATACGGCGCTCTTCATCATGATCGGTATCGTGGTAGGGATATCCGTGGGAGCGTTGCCCGGCCTTGCTCACAGTCTGCCGATCGCGCTGGTTCTGCCCTTTTCTTTTTTCCTTCCGATTCACCAGACGATGGGTTTGCTCATCGGTACCTACCAGGGAGGGACCTACGGAGGATCGATCACCGCGATCAGCTTCGGTACGCCCGGCACTCCCGGCGCCGCGGCAACCGTCACAGACGGCTACGCTCTGACCAAGCAGGGTAAAGGGAAGAAAGCTCTTCAGATGGGGCTCTATTCTTCGGTGGTGGGAGGAATTTTTGGAGCGATCGTACTGATCTTTCTCGTTGTACCGATCGGGCAGATGGCTCCGCGTTTCGGCCCGGGAGAGCTGACGGCGCTCTACTTCCTGGCGCTCTCCCTGGTGGTGGTTTTCTCCACGGAAAACCCCGGGAAGGGAATTCTCTCCGCGGGAATCGGTTTTTTTCTGGCGATCATCGGACGGGATATCATTACCGGTGGCCTCCGGTTTACCTTCGGTATACGCTACATGCAGTCCGGGTTTCCCCTGGTACCGCTCCTGATGGGGTTCTTCGCGCTGCCGGAGCTTATCTACCAGATACACAGTGTGATCCGTGATCCTGACAAAGCCGGCAAGGTCGGTGACGTTCCGCTGGAGCTGCATGCCAAGAAGGAGGAGGGACTCGGGTTCCGCGAGATGTGGCGGAGCTGGCGCGGGATCAGTATCGGCTCGGTGGTGGGTACGTTCCTGGGGGCGCTCCCCGGCCCCGGAGCGACGCTCGCGGCCTACACATCCTACAGCGTGACCGGACAGTTCACGAAGGATCGCAATTACGGCAAGGGCTCTCTCGAGGGAGTTGCCGCAGCGGAATCGGCCAACAACGCCACCTGCGGTGCCACGTTCATCCCGCTGCTCACGTTCGGTATCCCGGGCAGCTCGATCTCGGCACTGCTCATGGCGGCTCTGATCATGGAGGGTGTTCCCGTGGGACCGCGTGTCGTGGTTGACCACACGCAGGTGGTATATACGCTGTTCCTGCTGATCCTCGTGGCGAATCCGTTCAACCTGCTCTTCGGGAAGCTTCTCATACCGGTGTTCACGCGTTTGACCAAGATTCCTTCCTCGGTACTGTGGCCGATCATAGCGGTTGTCCTGGTGATCGGTACGTACGCGTACAACAGTCGTCCCTTTGATATCATCATGTGCATCGTGGCGGGGCTTATAGGATACTTCTACAAGTGGTACAAGCTGCCCGACGGTCCGCTTATCCTGGCGTTCCTGGTGACGCCCCTTTTTGAGGCGAGTTTCCGGCAGGCTCTGACGATATCCCGGGGTAACTGGATGTTCTTTCTCAACAGCAATATCTCCCGTGTCCTCTGGGTGGTAACGATCGCAGCGATCATCTTCTTCATCGTGAAGAGAAAGAACCACACCGAGGAGGAATGAGCCGCGGCGAATGAGTAACGCACCGTGACCCGCACGATTCTCGTGGTGGACGACGAGCCCAAGATCGTCCGCCTGCTCTCGGAATACCTAGAGCGGGCCGGGTTCCGTGTCGTCGTTGCCGCGGACGGAGACGCGGCGGTATCGGTCTTCCGCCGGGAGAAGCCGGACCTGGTCCTGCTGGACCTGATGATACCGGGGATCGACGGGCTGGACGTGACCCGGGCGATCCGCCGCGACGGGGAGACCCCGATCATCATGGTGACGGCGCTCTCGGAGGAGACCGACCGCCTGGTGGGGCTCGAGCTTGGTGCAGACGACTATATAGCCAAGCCGTTCAGCCCCCGGGAAGTCGTAGCGCGGGTTAAAGCGGTTCTGCGACGGGCCCGGGGCGCCGCCGTGGCCGCCGCGGCCGATGATAACACCCCTCTTACCGTGGGCGATCTCCGGATCGATCCGGTGCGTCGGGAAGTACGGCGTGGCGGCGCACCGGTGTCGCTCACCAGTTACCAGTTCGACCTTCTTGCCGTGCTCGCGCGACAACCCGGCCGTGTTTTCAGCCGCATGCAGCTCGTCGTCGCGGTACAAGGTGAAACGTACGACGGTTACGAGCGGACTGTGGATGCCCACATGAAGAATATCCGTAAAGCGATAGGCGACGATGCGCGACACCCCCGATACGTAGAGACCGTGCGAGGGGTGGGATATCGCCTCCTGGAGCAGGATCTCGATGACCGGCCCGATCGGTAACGTACGCATGGGCGGTACGCTGGCGGCCAGGCTGACGCTTCTCCTGGCGGTTGTGGTGATCGCCGGGGCCGGTATGACTCTACTGGCGGTTTCAACAATTGCACGCCACCAGTTTCTCTCGTACGTGCAGGAGAGCGACCAGCTCAGGGCGGGAGAACTGGCGGATGTTCTCGTGGCATACTACGAGGATCGGGGAAATTTTGACGGCGTCGCCGAGCTGCTGCGTCCCCGGTCGCCGATAACAGGACGGGACGCCCGGCGTATGCCGGAGATGCACGAGTCGATGATGCACTCGGAACGACGCGGTCCCGCAGGTTCCATGATGTTTGGAGCGGCGGTCTTTGAGCGAGTGCTCCTGGTGGACCGTGACGGCGGGACTATCGCTGATTCCCACCCGACCGGCGCGATCTCGCGGGAGCCCCGTTCCGTCTACCGGGAACGGGGCGTACCCGTGGTGATCGGCGGCGAGACGATAGCCCGGGTACTGGTAGGCTCGATGATCGACAGCGCGTTCAATCCGCAACAGGCTGCGTTTCTGCGGGCTCTCAGGATGGCGGTGCTGCTCTCCGCCCTGGTGGTTGCCACGGTAGCGATCGTGCTGGGTACGCTGTTTCTCTCCGGTGTTACGCGACCCCTGCGAGAACTCGCCGGAGCGGCTCACACGATCGCCGGAGGCAATCTGACCGTAACGCTACCCCCGGGCGGCGCCGATGAGATCGGGGAGCTCACCGAGTCTTTCCGAACGATGCGGGATTCCCTGGAGGAAGCTCACCGTCAGCGGGACCGGATGTTCCGCGATATCGCCCACGAGCTGCGGACGCCGGTAACGTTGCTGCGAGGCGAGATTGACGCGATGCTGGACGGGGTCTACCGGATCGACGCCGATCAGGTACGATCACTCCGCGAAGAGATTACTTTCCTGGAACGGCTGATTACCGACGTCAGGCTGATCTCTTCGATCGAGGGTGGAGAGTTTGTCCTGAACAGGGAGCGGGTACACGTCGGTGAACTGCTCCGAAGGGTACAAGGTGCGTTTCGGACGGAGGCGACCGCCGCCGGGATCGAGATTCACGTTTCGGTACCGGACGAACTCCCACCGATCGACGCGGACCGGGCGCGGTTGACCCAGGTGATCTCCAACCTCGTGGCCAACGCGATCGAGCACGCGGAAAGGGCGGATCGGATCGAACTCGTGGCGCGGCTGGACGGGGTGGCCGGAGAGAACGGGTATATGACGATAACGGTCGGTGACAACGGCAGCGGCATTCCGCCGGAACACCTGGAGCGCGTGTTCGATCGGCTCCACCGCGTGGACCCGGCCCGGTCCCGGAACCGCCGCCGCGCCGGTGGCGGCAATGGAAGCGCCCACGCAGGTGCCGGCGCACGCACCGTCGGAAGTTATGTCGGCGCCGGCAGCGGTCTGGGCCTTGCGATCGTCCGGCGGATCGTTGAAGCTCACGGCGGGACGATACGAGCCGCGGATCGCGTCGGCGGGGGCGCGGAGTTTACGCTCCGGCTTCCCACCGGCCCGAGGTGAGGTCCTCGGTGATCGTCGCCGCGGCGGTACGCCCCTGACCCATGGCAAGAATCACCGTGGCGGCACCGAGAACAATGTCCCCACCGGCGTAGACCCTGTCCATGCTCGTGCGGTTCTGTTCGTCCACCACGATATTACCCCACCGGTTGGTCTCCAGGCTGTCCGTGGTCTTTTTTATCAGCGGATTGGCTACGTTGCCCAGCGCGGGGATAACCGTGTCCACCTCCATCTCAAAGTAATCACCCTCGATCGGTATCGGTCGGCGGCGACCGGACTCGTCCGGTTCGCCCAGCTCATACCGCCGGCAGCGGAGAGCCTGGACGCGGTCGTTCTCGTCGCCCAGGATCTCCACGGGGCTGCTCAGGAAGTGAAATCGGATTCCCTCCTCGTCGGCGTGGTCCACCTCCTCCACGCGGGCGGGCATCTCCTTCCGCGTGCGGCGGTACACCACATGAACCTCTTCCGCGCCGAGACGGAGCGCCATCCGGGCGGCGTCCATCGCCACGTTGCCGCCCCCCAGGACCGCAACGACCTTTGAGTCGTAGATCGGGGTATCCACATGCCCGCGGTCGTACGCTTTCATGAGGTTCGCCCGGGTCAGGTATTCGTTGGCGCTGAATACACCTACAAGGTTCTCGCCGGGTATGTTCATGAACTTGGGCAGTCCCGCGCCGCTGCCGATAAAAAGCGCGTCGAATCCGTCCCTGGCGAGCAGATCCTCGATCGTGCGGGTGCGCCCGATCAGGAAGTTTGGACGTATCGTGACCCCCATTCTCTCGAGACCGGCGATCTCCTCCTCCACGATCTTCTTTGGCAGGCGGAATTCAGGGATTCCGTACACCATGACACCGCCGGGTTTGTGAAACGCCTCAAAGATCTCCACCCGGTGCCCGGCCTTGCGCAGATCCGCCGCGGCGGTCAGACCGGCCGGGCCGGAACCGATAACGCCTACCTTGAATCCGGTATCCGACCCTACCGCGGGGACTTCCACCGTGCCTGATTCCCGTTCCAGATCCGCTACGTACCGCTCGAGGCGTCCGATCGCCACGGATTTCATCGGATCCCGGACCGCCTTCCCCACGGTACACTCCAGCATGCACTGACTCTCCTGCGGGCAGACGCGACCACAGATCGCCGGGAGAAGGCTCGACTCCTTGATCGTATTTACCGACTCCTGGTACTTACCTTCCGCTACGAGAACTACGAAGCGGGGGATGTCGATCGCAACGGGGCACCCCTTGATACAGGGGGCGGTGGGACAGTTGAGGCAGCGCAGCGCTTCCACCCGGGCCTGGTCCTCCGTGTATCCCAGGGGTACCTCGGCCTGGTTGCAGCGTCGTTCCGCCGGGTCCTGGGCGGGCATCTCCATCTGCGGGATCGCACGGCGGTCCTTGTTGGAGAGCGTGCCCTCCGCCGCGAGGGGACCGTACTTCTTCCAGAGCTCCGACGCTTCCCGGGCAAGCTCCTCCGCCGGGCGCTGGCGCGGGTTGTCCTGTGAACCCGGTATGTCCTGCGGGTTTTGTGTGCCGTGAACGTTCTGCGCGCTCGTGGTGTGTTGCGTGTTCATCGTTCGTCCTCCTGCTTCAGGCCGATAAAACACTGTTCCCGTGCGCCGGATTCCTGCTTCACGTACGCACGCTGCCGGGAGATCATGTTCTCGAAATCAACCAGGTGGCCGTCAAACTCCGGACCGTCCACGCAGACAAACTTTGTCTCCCCTCCCACGGTGACACGGCAACCGCCGCACATGCCTGTGCCGTCCACCATGATCGTGTTGAGACTGACCATCGTCCTGACCTCGTACGGACGCGTTGTCTCCGCGGCAAACTTCATCATGATCGGCGGCCCGATCGCGAAGACGATATCCGGTGTCCCCGCCTCGCAGAGCTCTTTCAACGGGGCGGTAACCAGGTCCTTGCGGCCGTAGCTGCCGTCGTCGGTACAGACGATTACCTCGTCGCTCCACCGGCGCATCTCCTCCTCGAGAATGAGCAGATCCCGGTTGCGGGCGCCCATGATCGTGATTACCTTGTTTCCCGCCTGCTTTACCGCTTGTACGATAGGGTGGAGCGGAGCTACCCCGATTCCGCCGCCGACGCATACCGCGGTGCCCCACTGCTCGACGTGCGTGGGCGTGCCCAGGGGCCCGAGTACATTTGCGATCGAGTTGCCCGCGTCCAATGTTGAAAGGTTGATCGTGGTTTTGCCCACCGCCTGGAAGATGATCGTTATCGTGCCTGCATCGGAATCGGCGTCGGCGATCGTCAGAGGGATTCGCTCACCGAAATCGTCGTCCAGCTGGATAATGATAAACTGTCCCGGCCGGCGTGCTTCCGCGATGTAGGGGGCTTCAAAGGTCATGCGAAACACGTCCGCCGACAGTTGCCGTTTTTCTGTGATTCGGTTCACCCTAGTTCTCCAGCACGTTATTTCTCGGATTGGCGCCAATCCTCTTCCGTGATCGCCGGTAAGATTGTCACCGGCGCGATCTCAGCCGGTGGATCGCCGCCGTCCAGATTGTAGCACGGGGTGAAACGTCCTGTCACAACTCCTTGCCACGGAACCTTGCAGATCGGCACGGGTGGATTTACAGTTATTCTATGAAACCCACGACAGCCACATCGTACATGGGGTTCGACCTGACCTCGCCGATCGTCGCCGCCAGTTCCGGAATTACGGACAACGTCGCTAACCTGCAGGCCCTGGAGAAAGCCGGCGTCGGGGCGGTGGTCCTGAAGTCGCTCTTCGAGGAGGAGATCGTCGCGGAGATGCGCCGTACGCAGACGCAGATGGAGCGCCCCGGGTACACCTTTCCCGAGACCGCCGATATGTTTGATTACATCGACGGGGAAACGGGCGTGGCCAACTACCTGGAGCTGGTGCGGTCCGCCAAAGCGGCGCTTTCGATTCCTGTGATCGCCTCGATCAACTGCGTCACCGCCCAGAAGTGGACCTGGTTTGCCCGGGAACTCCAGGACCAGGGAGCGGACGGGCTGGAGCTTAACGTCTTCCTCATGCCCTCCGATTTTGAGGTCGACTCCAGCGCCACCCTGGAACAGCGGTACTTTGAGATCATCGAGATGGTGCTGAAGGAAGTGAAGATACCGGTGGCGGTCAAGATCAGCCCCTACTTTACCCTGCTCGGCAAGACCCTGGCGGAGATCTCCCGGACGGGAATCCGCGGGCTCGTCCTTTTCAATCGGTTCTTCAGCCCCGATTACGACCTGGAGGATCCGCGGATCGTTCCGACCAACGTGTACAGTACCGTCGCAGACCTGGCGCTGCCCTTGCGCTGGATCGCGATCATGCGGGGACGCGTGGAGTGCGATCTGGCGGCGTCCACGGGCGTTCACGACGGCGACGCGGTGATCAAGCAGCTCCTCGCGGGCGCGCAGGTCGTCCAGGTGGCGTCCGTTCTTTACCAGCAGGGGATCGAGACCGTGACCGCGATGAACCAGCGGTTGAAAACGTGGATGGGAGAACACGGATACGAGTCTTTGGAGGAGTTTCGCGGTACGCTGAGCCGGGATAACCTGGGCAATCCCGCCGCGTACGATCGCGTTCAGTTTGTGAAGAACTTCCGGTCCATGCGGTGAACCACAGGGCGGTCAGTCTCCTCCCGTCAGAACCGCGTGGCCACGGTGACCACGGCGAGCGCGTAAAGCCGGTCCCGGTCAAAGGGTTCGCCCGTGGGATAACCTCCCGCCAGGAGCGCCGTCTGCAGTTCAAGCCGGGGATTGAGTTCCACCGCGTACGCTCCCAGCAGGGCCAGCCGCTGCAGCGGCTCCTGCTCCGAGCCGGATGCTCCGGGAACCCAGGCGACGGTGTAGTCCGCGCCGATTCCCGCAAAGGTGGCGCTGGATGAGTCGACCCGGTAGATGAGTTGCACCGTATTCTGCAGCACCAGGTCATCCCGGGCAATAACCCGGAGCGCGACCGACTCCTCCAGGTGCGACGCGTCGGCGTCGGGGTGGAAATACCACGCAGCGGTCAGAGTATTGGTGACGATCAACGGCCCTGCCGCCGCTTTCAACCGAGGTGCGACGCGTATGAACCGGCCGATCTCCCTCTCCCGGTCGTAATCGTCGTCGGTAACCGCGGGAAGGTCCGCACCGTACCCGTCCAGCGGTACGAGACCGTACCCCAACGCGGTGTAATAGGTTCTGATTCCCGCTTCCGCCCGGAGGTCAAAGAACGCGATCGGCTCCACGTAGACCCGGGCCGCCACGTCGGTGAAGGAAGGGTTTGCCAGGATATCGATCCCCGGTTCAACCCGGGCGGTTTCCCACAGAATCGACCCGGAATCGATGCTTGGGACGTTGTGGTAGAGCGGAATCGAATAACCGGTCCGGACGCTCACGCCGAACACGGTTGGGCTGTACCCGAGGACCATGCCGGTCTGCAGGCGCCACTCTGCGTACGCCGCGGCAGGTGCCGTTATCGCGAATGCGAAAATAAGAATAGAAAGGAGAGCCAGGGGCCGAAACGCAGATCCGCTATCGGAGGCGCTGCGCGGACCCGATCTTTTACCCGTGGCGCTCCGACAGGATCCTGTCCGGGTAGTGCTCACAAAACCCTCCCGGTCACTCGCGTTTATCCGGTATCTCCGTCTTTAGCAGGTCCGCCAGCTGGTCCACCGCCCAGACGATCCGTTCCACCTCTTCCTGGGAGAACCGGTGGATACCCTCAACAAACTGGTCCGGGACAGGCGAGGGAATCTCCGTGAGAAACCGGATGCCCTTCTCCGTCATCTGCAGGTGTATCTGGCGGCGGTCGATACTGGTACGCGTCCGCTGCAGCAGGTCCTGTTTTTCCAGGCGGTCCACGATCCCGGTGACGGTGCTGTTCGTGAGGGCCACGATCTTTGTCAGCTCGCCGAGCGTGAGCGGACCGTGTTCGTGAACTTCACGCAGACAAATTACCTGGGGAATCGTGATATGGTGGTGTTCCTGAAGATACCGTGAATACTTGTCGAATCCCCGGGCGATCTCTCGGAGCCGCTTAGTCAGGTGAATGATGAGCGGCTCAACCATGCGCGTGCTCATAACCGGCGACCTTCATTACGTCTTCTACACCGTGTTGACGATTGTTGTCAATAAATCATTGCTGTCGGAAATCTCGAATTGAATTGCGCTCACCCCCCTTGCGGAATCTTTCGAACCGGTGTAATTTGTGCAACGAAAATACGTGTACGAAACATACGTATCACAATATTAAGCGCAGGAATTCATTCCGGAGAACACGCAGAAGGAGAACGCAATGCAGAAAAAACCAACACTGGACGGGCACAACGACCGCTACCTGTTTACCTCGGAATCGGTCAGCGAGGGGCATCCCGACAAGCTGGCGGACCAGATCTCGGACGCGGTCCTCGACGCATGCCTCCGGGAGGATCCGGATTCCCGGGTAGCGTGTGAGACGTTTACTACTACCGGCATGGTGCTCGTGGGAGGTGAGATCACCACAAAGGCGTCCCTGGACATCCAGGAGATCGCCCGAGACACCGCCCGGGAGGTGGGTTATACCGACCCATCCTACGGTCTGGACGCGGACAGTATGAGCGTATCCAACATGCTGCACTCCCAGAGCCCCGATATCTCACAGGGTGTTTCCACCGGAGAGGGGCTCTACGAGGAACAGGGAGCCGGAGACCAGGGGATGATGTTCGGCTTTGCCTGCAACGAGACCCCGGAACTGATGCCTGCGCCGATCATCTTTGCACACCAGATCCTGCGGCGTGCCGCGGAGCTGCGTAAGGAAGGGATCATCCCGTGGTTGCGACCTGATTCCAAGAGTCAGGTGACGCTCCTTTACGATGAGGATGGACCCCGCCGGATTGACTCCGTCGTGGTCAGCCACCAGCACGACCCGGAGGTATCTTACGACACGATTCACGACACGATAATCGACGAGATCGTGACCCCTGTCCTCAGCGGTACGGGCTTCCTCGACAAGGACACGGAGTATTTCATCAATCCCACGGGTCGTTTTGTCACCGGCGGGCCTCATGGAGACTCCGGGCTGACCGGTCGGAAGATCATCGTGGACACCTACGGCGGTATGGGACGGCACGGCGGTGGCGCGTTCAGCGGCAAGGATCCCAGCAAGGTGGACCGCTCCGCGGCGTACATGGCGCGGTACGTAGCCAAGAACATCGTCGCGGCGCGCCTGGCGGAGCAAGCGGAGGTAAGTCTGGCTTACGCGATCGGCGTTCCCTTTCCTGTTTCCGTGCGGGTACAGACCTTTGGCACCTCCGAAGCCCGGGAGAGCGAGCTGTCCGAGGCGATCCGGGAAGTATTCGATCTCTCCCCGGCGGGTATCATCAGAACCCTCGACCTGAAACGTCCGATTTACCGCCCCACGGCTGCGTACGGTCACTTTGGCCGCAACGACGAAGAGTTGCCCTGGGAAAAAACGGACAAGGCGGCGGATCTGGTCTCGATAGTGGGATCCGGGAAGCAGGTTGGCCGGGAGGCCGCATGGGCCGGGTGACGGTCTACGGGATCGGGAATCCTCTAACAGACGTCCTGGCGGATGTGGAGGACGCTGAGCTGTGGGAGCTTTCTCTTCAGAAAGGAACGATGGCCCTGATCGACGACGAGACCGGGGAAACGATCCTGCGGTTTCTCGGCGACCGGGAGAAAACCTACTTGTCCGGCGGTTCCTGTCCCAACACTATCAATACTCTGGCCGCCCTGGGAGTGGAAGCCACCCTCTCGGGGTGTGTCGGAACGGATGAGCTCGGCGGAATCTACACCGAACGCCTCCGCGAAGACGGCGTTATCTCGGATATTTCCGCCGTGGATGGAGCCACCGGCACGAGCATCGTACTGGTTACCCCCGACGCGGAACGCACGATGAACACCCGCCTCGGCGCTTGCCGTCGGTACGCACCGGAAAACGTGAACCACCGGGTGGTAGCGGACGCGGAGATTCTGTACTTCACCGGTTACATGTGGGACACGGAACCGCAGAAAGCGGCGATCACAGCGGCGATGGATACCGCTCGACGGCAGAACACGACGATCGTTTTCGACGTGGCTGATCCCATGGCGGTTGACCGGTACCGGGAAGATTTCCTTCACCTGATCCGGCAGGACGCGGACGTGATTCTCGCGAACCGGCGGGAAGCGCGGATGCTGCTAAAGGACGATGAGATCACCGCGGAGGACGCGGCCCGGGAGTTCTCCCGGTGGTGCAGCCTGGCGGCGGTGAAGGACGGGGTCCGTGGCTCCGTGCTGGCGGTGGAGAATGAGGTCTTCTCCATACCGGCGGTGCCCACCGAGACGGTGGATACCACCGGTGCCGGAGACAACTACGCCGCGGGACTGATCTTCGGGCTTCTCCGGGGTGAGGCTCCGGACGTGGCGGGACGCCGCGCGTCGATGGTGGCGTCCGGGATCGTAGCTCAACGGGGCGCGCAGTTCAGGGACCGTACCCGGCAACAACTTCACGATGCAATTCACGAACCAATACAGGAGACAACGGCAGTATGAGTACAGCAATGAAAATAAAGGATCAGACCGAAACCGTCCCGTACAAAGTCCGGGACCTGGCACAGGCGGAGTTTGGTCGCAGGGAAATCGAGATCGCGGAAAAGGAGATGCCCGGCCTGATCGCGACCCGGGAGAAGTACGGCCCGCAAAAGCCGCTCGCGGGGCTGCGCGTCACCGGCAGCCTTCACATGACGATCCAGACCGCCGTGTTGATCGAGACGCTCAGCGCTCTGGGAGCAGACGTGCGGTGGGCGTCGTGCAACATCTTCTCCACGCAGGACCACGCCGCCGCGGCGATCGTCGTGGGACGTCCCGACGAGGGCGGATCTCCCGAGGATCCCCGTGGTGTGCCGGTGTTCGCCTGGAAGGGTGAAACGCTGGAGGAGTACTGGTGGTGTACCGCCCAGGCTCTGACCTGGCCCGACGGTTCAGGTCCGCAGCTGATCGTGGACGACGGCGGCGACGCCACGCTCCTGGTGCACCGGGGATATCGTGCGGAAACGGAACCGGAGATCCTTGACGACGACGAGGGAAACAAGGAACTGGCGATCGTGAACACACTGCTGAAGGGTATACAGGCCAGGGACGACCGCTTCTGGCGTCGCGCCGTACCGGAGATCCAGGGCGTTTCCGAGGAGACCACCACCGGTGTGCACCGTCTCTACCAGATGGAAAAAGCCGGGGAACTGCTCTTTCCGGCGATCAACGTAAACGACTCGGTCACCAAGAGCAAGTTCGACAACGTCTACGGCTGCCGTGAATCACTGGTGGACGGCATCAAACGCGCCACGGACGTGATGGTTGCAGGTAAGACCGCGCTGGTTTGCGGGTTTGGTGACGTTGGCAAGGGAAGCGCCGAGGCGCTGGCGTCGCTCCGGGCCAGGGTGCTCGTGAGCGAGATAGACCCGATCTGTGCGCTGCAGGCTACGATGGCGGGGTACACCGTGGTGACCGTGGAGGACGCGCTCCCGGAAGCGGATATCTACGTTACCGCCACGGGCAACAAGGACGTGATCACCGCGGAACACATGGCGCGGATGAAGGACCAGGCGATCGTGTGCAATATCGGTCATTTTGACAACGAGATCCAGGTGGATCAGTTGCAGGCGTTTCCCGGCGTGAAACGCACCACGGTCAAGCCGCAGGTGGATCAGTATACGTTCCCCGACGGTCACAGCGTGATCCTGCTCGCCGAGGGTCGCCTGGTTAACCTCGGGTGCGCCACGGGACACCCGAGCTTCGTAATGTCCAACTCCTTTACCAACCAGACGATCGCACAGATCGAGCTGGCGCAGAACTCCTACGAGAACGGGGTCTACACGCTGCCCAAGCACCTGGACGAGGAAGTGGCTCGGCTGCACCTGGACAAGCTCGGTGCGCGGCTGACCACGCTCACGGAGGAACAGGCGGAGTACATCGGTATCGCGAGTAACGGCCCGTACAAGCCGGAACACTACCGGTACTGATCACGCGGGGTGCGCCCCGAACGAGGTGCTCCCCGAACGAGGTGCGCCCCGAACGAGGTGCGCCACCGTGACGAAGGAAGATTCCCCGGATATGGCGGGGACAGGAAAACCAGAGGAGGAGCATATGCCCGTAGCGGAAAAACAGGATTTCGGCACCGACCCGATCGCGGTACGCGAGAGCGACCATTACCAGGAAGAGTATATCGGCGGGTTCGTCGACAAGTGGGACCAGCTGATCGGCTGGGACGATCGTGCCCGGGGAGAAGGTGATTTCTTCATCCGGCTCTTACGCGAACACGGCGCGGAACGAGTGCTGGATGTTGCCACGGGAACGGGGTTTCACTCGATCCGGCTCCTGGAGGAGGGGTTTGACGTCACCAGCGCGGACGGGAGCGCAGAAATGCTCGGAAAAGCGTTTGAGAACGGCCGTCGTCGCGGGCATATCATCCGGACCGTCCAGGCGGACTGGCGTTGGTTGAACCGGGACATACAGGAGCCTTTTGACGCGGTGGTTTGTCTGGGAAACTCCTTTACGCACCTCTTTAACGAACGGGACCGGCGCAAAGCGCTGGCCGAGTTCTACGCGGTACTCAAACATGACGGCATCCTGATCCTGGACCAGCGCAACTACGACGCGATCCTCGACCAGGGGTTCTCCTCCAAGCATATCTACTACTACTGCGGCGACAACGTCTCCGCCGAGCCGGACCACGTGGATGAAGGTCTTGCGCGTTTCCGTTACCGCTTCCCGGACAAGAGTGAGTATTACCTGAACATGTTTCCCCTGCGCCGCGAGTACGTGCGCCGCCTCATGGGCGAGGTGGGTTTTCCCAACGTGACCACCTACGGGGATTTCAAAGAAACCTATCGCGAGGATGATCCGGACTTTTTTATCCACGTCGCGGAGAAATCCTACGACTCGATCGCTACGGAGGGTACGGAATGACTACGACGACACGAGAATACACGGAAACCGCCACCGCCACGGCGCAGAGTTACTACAACTCCACCGACGCCGATTCGTTCTACTTCACGATCTGGGGCGGCGAGGATATCCACATCGGGCTCTACCAGGACCCTGAAGAGGATATCGGTGTCGCCAGTCGCCGTACAGTGGAACGGATGCGCCGCATCGTGAAGCCCGGACCACGGTCACGGGTGCTCGACGTGGGCGCCGGTTACGGCGGCGCCGCCCGCGCGCTCGCCGGTGCTACCGGGTGCTCCGTGGTCGCGCTGAACCTGAGCGAGGTGGAGAACGAGCGGGACCGCGCCAGGAACCGGGAAGCCGGTCTGGAGGACCGCATCGACGTGGTGGACGCCTCCTTTGAGGAGATCCCCTTTGAGGACGGTACATTCGATATCGTCTGGTCCCAGGACGCGATGCTCCACAGCGGGCGTCGCGAGCGGGTTCTGGAGGAAGTCTCCCGCGTACTCAAACCGGGAGGGCAGTTCGTGTTTACCGACCCGATGCGCACCGATGATTGCCCCGAGGGCGTACTCGACCCGATCCTGGAGCGGCTCCACCTGGACGACCTGGCGCATCCCGCGTTCTACCGGGAAACCCTGGGCTCCCTGGGGTTTCGGGAGGAGCAGTTTGAGGAGATGGCGCACCAGCTGGCGACGCACTACCAGCGCGTCCACGACGAGACGGTCTGCCGCGACGCGGATCTCTCCCGGGTGGTGAGTCGGGATTACATCGAACGGATGAAGAAAGGGCTTCGTCACTGGGTCGAAGGCGGTCGGAACGGGTACCTTACGTGGGGCATCTTCCACTTCCTGAAGGAAGCGTAGGCTCCCGGAGGAACGACGGCTATGCGAATGACCGAGATATTTAAACAGCACAACCCGGCGTTCAGCTTTGAGTTTTTTCCGCCCCGGAGCCGGGCCGCCTCGGAGCGGCTTTTCCGGACCGTGGCGGAACTCGTGCCCCTTGAAGCGCACGCGGTAAGCGTGACATACGGGGCAGGAGGCACCACCAAGGAACGCACCCACGAGCTCGTCACGAGGATCCGCGAGGACACCTCTTTTACGGTGGTGCCGCACCTGACCTGCGTGGGTGCCGGCCGGGACGAGACCGCCCGGATCCTGGATCTGTACGTCGATCACGGGATCGAGAACATCATGGCCCTCCGCGGGGATCCGCCGCAGAACGGTCAGGCCGGCGGAGAAACAACCACCGCCGAACCGGCGACGCCCGGGCAAAAGAACCCGCACGAAGCGTTTCCCTACGCGGCGGACCTGGTGTCCTTCATCCGGAAACGTTATCCTCAAATGGGTATCGGCGTGGCGGGATTCCCCGAGGGCCACCCGCAGACCCCGAACCGGCTCGCGGAGATCGAGTACCTCAAAGCGAAGGTAGACGCCGGAGCGGACTATATCTGTACGCAGCTCTTTTTTGACAACCGCGATTTTTACGATTTCCGCGAGCGGTGCGAGATCGCCGGTATCCGGGTTCCGATAGTAGCGGGGATCATGCCGATCACCACGCGGAAGGGGATGGCGCGCATGGCGGACCTCGCCGCGGGGTCGCGGTTTCCCGCCCGGCTCCTGCGCGCCCTGGAGCGGGCCGAGAGCGACGAGTACGTGGAGAACGTGGGGGTGCACTGGGCCACGGAACAGGTCCTGGATCTTATCGACGTCGGTGTGGACGGTGTTCACTTCTATACGCTGAACCGGTCCGACGCCACACGCCGGATTTACGACAACCTCGGTGTGAGCAGTGCCGGCCGGCTCTCCCGGGCGAGCGCGTAAGGCGTCGATGTACACGACACGTCGATAAAAACACGAGAGCGGACGTGCCCCCGCGGCCGTTGCGTTCTTCGCCTGCGCCGGTGGTATACTGGACTGGATGACTCCCGAGGCGTTGAACGCGATACGGCCCCTGACCCCGGAGCTGGAACGCTCGATCGAGCGCAATCCGCTCCTGAGTATCGAGACATTTCTCATCCCGAGTCCCTATGTCCGTGAGTCCGGTATCGAGAAGGACTACGACCACAGCTTCGTCTGGGTCAACGAGGGAGAGATACTCGGGTATATCCTGGTGTACTCTGATCCTGCGAAGGAGTCCTTTCTCATATACAAGCTCGTGACCAGTCCCTTTGTGCGGGGCATGGGCGTGGCGTCCGCTCTCGGCGAGTACCTCGTCTCCACGATCTCGCCGGAGGCGACGCTCTACCTTTATATCTGGGAGAAACAGGCGGATTCCCTGGAGTTCTTCCTGAACAAGGGATTCCAGATGGGCGATACGATCGTCTATCGGAATCTGGTCTTTTACCATCTCTCGGCGCAAGCGGAACAGGTACCCGTATGGAAACCGGCCGGCGCGGGAGCCGGCGCCGATGCCCGGGAGGAGATCGGCCGTACCCGTCACGACGCGCGGAAGACGATCCGGTTCCTCTCCAACATGGTGGACATGCTCTCGGTAGACAACTGCGGCCGCATCATCGAGGACATCAACCGGGAGACTACCTCGCTGGTGAACACCCTCAACGCGTTCCGTGACTCCATGAGCCGTGTCCACGAGGTGAATATTACGGAGCTTATCCTTGAGCGGATCGTTCCGTACGTGGGGGGATCTCCGGTCAAGTGCGAACTCCGGCTCAAACTGCAGAACACCAACCTGGTGGTGCTGGGAAACTATGTCAGCTTCAGTCGCGCGCTCATAAATATCGTGGCCAACTCCCTGGAAGCTATCACCGCCTCCGGCCGGGAAGACGGGATCATGGAGATCAAGATCGGGGAGGAGAACGGCGTCCCCTACGTGCGGTTCCGCGACAATGGGATCGGCATGACCCCGGAACGCCTGGAACGAGGACCCGACGGTCTTCCCGCGTTTGTCGGGAAGAGTACGAAGAGCCGCAAGGAGGGAGAAGGACTGGGAACGCTGCAGATCTTCAGTACGTTCGGGCCGGAGAATATCGTGGTCGATGCCCGTCCCAACCGCGGTTGTACCTGGAAGATCCAACTCCGGAAGCCGTTGCGCCACAGCGACCCCTGGTTTCTCCGGTTGGAACGCCGGTATATCGAGTTCGCCCGTCTGCAGAAGGTCCGTCATATCAATGCATCCACGCCGCGACAGGAGGTGATCGCCTACGTATGGCAGACGCGCAAGGTTGAGATATTTCTCTTCGACGTGATTCTTCATTTCAGTACTCACCACAATATCCGCTCAATCTACCGGACGGTGTTCACCTACCTCATGGGGGACATGGAGGAATCGGCGCTGGCGGAGTTTGTGGACAGCCTGCGCGTGGACCGGCCGGTGATGAAAGAGTGGATGCGGGAGGCCGCCGGGATAATACGGCGGCGGTGGACCGCGATCGGGAAGATTCTTCCCGTACAGGACGTACGGGGGGCGATGCTTAAGAGTTATGGCCAGGCCGTGGATAACGTGATCATCTTTACGCTGAACCCCGCGACGGGAGCGTTCTTCGCCACCGACCGGAAGCTCGCGGAGCACCTCGACTTTGCGCAGTATCTCGGGGGCGAGCGGGAGAAGCTGGTGCGCGGCGAGTTCATTGGGGATGTGAACAACAACGACCGCCCGATCTTTCTCGGCGTATGGAGCGTGGACTCCGACGAGGACCTGTTGTGCAAACTCCGGCTGTTACAGGAGGCAGCCCGCCGGCTGATCGGGATCGGGGTCGACCCGGGCAAGCGTCTCGCCTTTTATCAGACTACCTGGATACGTCACAGTCGGGATATCAACAGCGACGCCAACGCCACGCTCGGCGAGTTTATCGCGTTCCGCGAGGGAGAATTGATGCAGTTTTCCCGGGACGCCGACGACGAACTTCAGGGGTACCTCACCGGTCAGGACTGAACGGCTGCGGATCGCCTGGTGGCTGGCGGTAAGCGTTGAGAAAGAACCGCGCCAGTACCATGACGGCGCTGAACCCCAGGAACAACCCGCCGAACCCGGTAAACTGGACGATCGCACCGCCGATGGCCGGACCCGCCACAAGCGCGGTCTGCGACGCGAAGTAGTACAGCCCGGTAAAAAGGCCGATCGAGGCGCTACCGCCAAGATCCCACAGCAGGGGGAGGCAGTTGGTAATCAAGGTCGCCCAGCTTAATCCCAGGCAGAAGAGCAGTCCCCAGAAAACGTAAAGACCCGCCCCTGGAACGGAGTCGACCAGGTGATGGTTGATGAAGATCGCCGCGCCGATCACGCTCAGGAGAGCCAACGCATGGCGGATCGTCCGGCGCCGGCCGATCCGGGCGGCGATCAGACCGGAGGGAACTGCCGCGATCGTCTGGGAGATCGCGAGCATTCCGAAGGACAATCCCGCCGCGGCTTCCCCGGCGCCGAGATAATCCCGGGCGTAGATCGTGATGAAGGGTGTCACCAGCTTCCAGCCCGTGAACCAGAGCATCACCGCCGCGAGAATCGGCAGCGCCCCGGAGCGGCCCTGGCTCGCCACCTGTCGCAGCGTCTTCACGAGCGTGTAGTCAAGGCGTCCCTCCGTCGACCTGGAGTGCGTCAACTCGGAATCTTTTGACTCGGTGTCGGTTGACGCGGTGTCGGTCGACTCGGTGTCGGTCGACTCGGTGGTGTCTTTCCTTGCTGCCATCGGTTCCCGGACGTTGAAGTAGAGAAACACCGTGGAGGCCACGATAAGGACGGCGATGATCCAGAATGGAAGGATCCTTCCCGTAAGACCGAGCCACGGCAGGTTGAGCTGTACCGTAATGAGCGGAGCCAGTACCACGGTGGCGGTGATCGCCGCCATACCTCCCATCATATTGATCACGCCGTTTGCCTGGGATCGCTGGTGCGCCGGAACGAGATCCGGCATGAGGGAGACAACGGGGCCTCGCGCGGCGTGACGGAAGAAGTTCATCGCCGCCAGCGCCGCTGTCAGGGCGAGGACGTGGATCTTTGCGCCGATCGGCACAAACGCCAGGGCAAGCGCGGCCAGGGGGAGGAAGACCACAATGTAGGGCATACGCCTGCCGATCGGGGTGATGGTCCGGTCGGAGAGCGCCGAGAAGAATGGTATCACGAGCGGGGCAATCAGGTTGAGCATGCTCAATACCGCGCCGACCGCCAGAGACGACTTCAGGTGGTCCGACAGCATGAGTGGAACGTACGCGCTGTAGAGAGGTTCGATCAGCGCCACCGTGAAGAAGCCGCTCCCGATCACCAGGGAGCGGCGATAAAAACCGGTGCTGGTTCTCACAGGGGCAACTACTCCACGGTGTGGGAGTCGTTTCGGAGCTTCTCCGCGAGACGATTGGGGAAATTGGTGATTATCCCGTCTACACCGAGTGCGATCATCGCGTCCATCTGCTCGCTTTCGTTCACGGTCCAGGTGTTGACCAGCATCCCTGCACGGTGCGCGCCATCCACAAGATATTGGTCGACAAAATCCCAGCCGGGATGCAGCGCTCCGGCATTCACGAGTCCGGCGTAGTTCCAGGGCTCAAACATCCCCGCGGCGTAGATGATCGCCGTGGGCAGGTCGGGGTTCATCCCGGCGAGTTCCTGTACGGTCCGATGGTTGAACGAGGAGACGATCATCCGGTCCACGATCCTCTTACGGTCGATCATCTTCACTGCCTTTTCCGCGAGACCGGGATAGGGCAGAGTTCCGGTCTTCAGCTCCAGGTTCATCAGAAGTCCTTCAGCAGCTCCCAGGTCCAGCACCTCCTCCAGGTGGGGGATCCGCTCGCCCCGGTACGCTTCGTCCAGCCAGCCTCCGGCGTCGAGTAACCGCAGTTCTTTCCAGGTGTAATCCTTCACCCAACCGCTGCCTTCCGCGGTACGGCCCAGTTTCTCGTCGTGGATTACCACGGGCTCTCCGTCCCGGGACAGCTGTACGTCAAACTCGATTCCCCGGGCTCCCGCCGCGACCGCTTCCGTAAACGCTCGCATCGTGTTCTCCGGAAACCGTCCCGAATATCCGCGGTGGGCAATGTTAATCGGCATCGCTGGTCCTCCCTGGCTGATATATATCTCGCTTATGATAACTGTTTCTTGACGCAGTGAAAACTCCGGGTTACAGTTGAAATATAGAGAGTGAGCAATTGCTCACGACGTGCGGGTTGTTTTATGGGACTAATTAAGTTCCAACATTAAAACAACCAAACTTAAAACCGGAAAAGGCGTCTATCGTGACGTACTGCCGGATATCTTTCCTGTAAGGAGGGACTGATGAAAAAGCTTATGGTGGTTGGGGTACTAGTTCTTCTGGTACCGTTTATGGCTTTTGCCGGTGGCGCTGGGGAAGCGGCAGCCCCGGAGGCGGAGTATCCGCTCGAGATCGAGATGTGGATCGGCCTTGGTGGTGAGCTCGGTCAGCGGATCGAGGAGATGGCGGCTGATTTCAACGCGATGCAGGATCGCTACGTGGTCAGCGTTGTTGAGCAGGGCGACTACGAAGAAGCGATGACCAGCGCGATCGCGGCGTACCGCGCGGGCAACCAGCCGCATATCCTGCAGGTCTACGAGGTCGGTACCGGTACGTTCATGGGTGCCCGTGAAGTAATCATGCCGGTGTACGAGCTGATGGCGGAGTACGGACGTCCGATGAATCCCGACGAGTACCTCTCGCAGGTTACGGCATACTACTCGGACCTGGACGGCAACATGCTCTCCTTCCCCTTCAACAGTTCCACGCCTATCTTCTACTACAACGTGGATGCGTTCCGTGAAGCGGGACTCGATCCGAACAATCCTCCCCGGACCTGGCCGGAGGTCGAAGAAGCGGCTCGTGCACTCATGGCAACGGGAAATTACTCCGCGGGATTCACGTTCCAGTGGCCCTCCTGGACGAACGTAGAGAACTTCTCCGCCTGGCACAACGTTCCTCTGGGAACCCGCGCCAACGGAATGCTCGGATGGGACACGGAACTGGTCTTAAACGACGACGTTCGGGTACGCCACCTGCAGGCACTGGTTGACTGGCAGGCGGAAGATATCTTCCAGTACGGTGGACGCCGCGGTGACGCGGGACCGCTCTTCACTTCCGGTGACGTTCCGATGTACATCGCTTCCTCCGCAGCTTACGCCGGCATCGCCCGCACGGCTGATTTTGAGTTCGACGCGAGTTTCATGCCGTACTGGCCGGACGTAGCCGGCGCGCCGCAGAACTCGATCATCGGTGGAGGGTCTCTCTGGGTCATGGGCGGTCATAGCGACGCCGAGTACGAGGGAATCGCGGAGTTCTTCGCGTACCTGAGTTCCGCCGAGGTTCAGGCAGAATGGCACCAGTTCAGCGGTTACCTGCCGGTCACCTACGCCGCGTGGGAGCTCTCCCGCGAGCAGGGTTTCTACGATCGTATTCCGATCCACAACACCGCGATCGAGCAGATCACGCTCAATCCGCCCACGGAAAACTCCCGCGGCCTGCGCTTTGGCATGTTTCCCCAGATCCGCAACGTGATCCTGGACGGCATGGAAGCGGCGCTCACCGGAGATATGACTCCTCAGGCGGCGCTGGACCAGGCGGTTCAACGGGGTAACCAGCTCCTGCGCGAGTTTGAGCAGACGGTCCGTTGATAGCCACAACGCTGAGAGTTGTGTAGTCTGTAACACAATCCGGACCGGCTCCCGCACGGAGCCGGTCCCTTTTTTCCGAGGGAGGGTCGTGCCCCATGGTGGGGAAAAGAGTTATTTTCAAACATAAGGGCTTGCCGTACCTGCTGCTCTCACCGGAGGTCACGCTGGTACTGCTCTTTTTCATCTTTCCGGCGACGCAGGCGTTGCTGCAGTCGCTGTTCCGCGAGGATGCGTTCGGTATTTCCCGCGTGTTCGTAGGGTTGGAAAACTTCCGGCGGGCTCTTGGCGATCCGCTGTACGTCCGGTCGATCTGGACCACCCTGGGGTTCGCCGCCTCCGTAGCAACGTCCACCATGGCGCTTGCGCTGTTTCTCGCGGCGCTCGCGAACAACATCGGCAAGCGGTCCATAATTTATAAGACGATCATTATCGCCCCCTACGCGGTGGCTCCGCTGGTTGCAGGGGTTATGTGGTTTTTCATGTTCAGCCCGGCGGTAGGTTTGCTGTCGTATGGCTTGCGTTTTGTAGGCGTGCGCTGGAACCACACGATCGTTCCGCAGCACGCGTTTTTCCTCGTAGTGGTTGCTGCCTCGTGGCAACGTGTCGCCTACAACTTCCTCTTTTACCTGGGCGGGATGCAGAGTATTCCCGACTCCCTGGTGGAGAGCGCCGCGATTGACGGTGCGTCTCCTCTGGCGCGGTTCTGGCGGATTTCTTTTCCGCTGCTCTCGCCGACCACGTTCTTTCTTCTGATTATGAACTTTATCTACACGTTCTTTGAAACGTTTCCGGTGATACACCAGCTGACCCAGGGTGGTCCCAGCAACGCTACCGCGACGATGGTTTACCGGATATACCGCGACGGGTTCCGCGGGTTGGACTTTGGTGGATCTGCTGCGCAGTCGGTCGTCCTGATGGCGTTCGTGATCACCGTGGTGGCGCTTCAGTTCCGCTTTGTCGAGCGGAAAGTGGTGTACTAGGAGGTGCCGCATGATTACTGATCCTCTTCGAACACGAGTCTTCCGACACACCTTCCTGGTCCTGGGATGTCTTATCATTCTCTTCCCGATCTACGTCACTTTTGTAGCGTCCACGTTGAGACTGGATCAGATATTCCAACGCCCCATGCCGTTCCTGCCGGGGCGGGAGTTTTTCAGTAACTACTACCAGGCGTTCTTCGTCGGCGGTCGCGGCCTCGGCGGCGCCCGGGCGATCGGTGCGTCGGTGATGGTACAGAACAGTATGATCATGGCTGTGGGAATCACCGTCTCCAAGATCATCATATCCCTGCTGTCGTCCTTTGCGATCGTTTTCTTCCGGTTTCCCGGCCGACAGGTTGCGTTCTGGCTGGTGCTTTTTACGCTGATGCTGCCCGTGGAAGTACGCATCGTGCCCACCTACCAGCTGGTATCGAGTATGGGTTTACTCAACAGTTACCTGGGACTGATCCTGCCCCTGGCAGTATCGGCAACCGCGACGTTTCTCTTCCGGCAGTATTTCATGACGATTCCCGACGAGATGGTTGAGGCCGCCAAGATGGACGGTGCGACGGCGATGCGCTTTTTCCGCTCGATCCTGCTGCCGATGTCACGGACACCGATCGCGACGCTGGTGGTGATCCAGTTTGTCTACGGTTGGAACCAGTACCTCTGGCCCCTGATCGCGACTACGGAGCGGCGTTTCTGGACGCTCATGATCGGATTGAGTCGGATGCTGGCCACCGCGGACCATCAGGCGGACTGGCATATCGTGATGGCCATTACGATCATCGCGATGATCCCCACTATCATCATCGTGCTCACGATGCAGAAACAGTTTGTAAAGGGGCTTACCGAGTCGGAGAAGTAAACGGGCCGATCCCGGGCTTTGTGCGGCGGCGTTTCACCGGAACAGTTTTACCGGTGACGCCGCCCTTTTTTGCGGCTGTCAGACAGTCGTCAGTCCGGGTCTTTCAGCATTCGCCGTGATGCCGTCACTCCCAATCGTCAGTCCAGGCCCTCCAGCATTCGCCGTGACGCCGTCGCCCAGGCGGTGTCCGGCGCGAGCTCCACTATACGGGAGAGCGCTTCCACCGCCGCGGAACGGTCACCGGTCCGTACAGCCGCGTCCGCGGCGAGCAGCTCCAGGTGCAACTGCGTTTCGCCGGGCAGGTCCCCGTGCCGACTCCGGTGGACCAGGTCCACCGTCTCCCGGAGTAATCCCGCAGCGTGAAGCGCGGAACCTCGGGCGCGGTAGAAGCGTTCGAGCCATTCACCGGTATCGGTGTCGTCGCTCGTGCGTGAGGGCAGCGGTACCGCGTTGATCGCGTTGAGCGCGTCCGGGATACGCTCTTCTCCCAGGTACAGCTCGGTCAGTTCGATCCTGATAACCGCTGCTTCGTTGGTGCCTGCGTACAGAAGCGCTTCCTGCAGCAGGATCTCCGCTTCCGATGCACGTCCTCCCCGCAGCGCTTCTACTGCCGCGTTATGAAGATCCCGGGCCGGTCCCGGCGCATCCCAGGTGTCCTCCCCGCCGAAGTCTCCCCGGACTCCCGCGGCGGCCAGGTCGCCGCGTCGCTCGTCCGCCAGGACGCGCTGTACACGTCGTCCCAGGGCGGCGGAAAAACCACTCTGTCCTACCGGGGACTGTGCGAGCGTGTCCAGGCGGTACTCGCCGGGTCCTACCAATCGGATAGTCCGGCCCGCCGAGTCCAGTTCCGCGTAGCCGCCGGGCCCAAGGTCGAGGATTTCGGTTTCCTGCAAGCGCATGCCGATCTCTACCGGGACTGATCCGGCACGTATTAGGACATCCCCTTCCACGTAGAGGATTACGGCTGGTTCTCCACCGACCACGGTGAACGGCGCGAGCACAGTACCGAGAACGATCGCCCATAACGCGAGAACACGGTATGGAGAGAGACCCGGGCGTGCGCGCAGGCACAAGCGCAGGCGTCCGCGCAGGCGCTTGCGTAGCCGCCCGCGCCGGAAAACCACATTGCTACTCCCGGCAGGGAATCGTTTTCTCATCGGATATCCTCCTCCGTGGACGGTATTGCAAACGTTGCCGGGTCGATCCCGGCCGAAGCACGAGCGCCACCGTCTTCACCGGCGATCCCGTACCGGCGAGCCAGTTCCGGCGAGAGGGACTCCACCACGGAAGCGTACCGCCGCCCATCCTCGGCTTGACCCAGGTCGAAGCTCGCCCGTGCGAGAAGCGCGTTGATGAGGAGAGAGTGTGGTACACGCTCATGCAATGGAAGCAGCACCGAGAGAGCTTCTGCCGGCCGTCCGTCGCCGATATAAAGCGTAGCCAGGTTGATCGCCGGGAGCAGCGCTCCCGGGGCTTCCGTGACTGCTTTCCTCAGGGCGGACTCCGCCCGGGCGCTCTCGCCGAACCGCAGGTGAAGCGCGCCGAGACGGCTCAGCTCCGCTACGAGAGCGTCGCCGGAAAGTCCCGGGATCGCCCGTTCCGCCCGTTCGCGCGCGGCAACGTAAAGCTGTTCCCGTAGGCCCTCCCCGGTTCCGCGGTATCGTTCCTGGATTTCCGTCTCCGGCGGAAGCGGGATATTGAGTTCCGTTGCCGGAATCGGGATCGTGGGATACAACCCCCAGGCGTTCTCCGTCGTGACGAATCCTGTGCGATCAACTCCTCCCGCCTCGGCGATCCGTCGGGCGGCGTTTCTCGCCGCTCCAAGGAATCCCCCGGCGAGGGCGGTGGTTTCCACCGGGAGCCACAGGCGACCCTCCCGCACAAAAACGGTCAGACCCGCGTCCTCGTAGAGCCAGCGGTTCTCCGGCGGTTCACTCGTGTCGAAAGCCATGAGAACGTGGTCCGGTGTTGTCACGATCGCCGTAGGAATACCCGCGGCTTCGTAGAGGGAGCAGAGGAGCGTCGTGGTATCATCGCAGTCGCCCGCGCGGACGAGTAACGTCGTCCGCGGAAAGCGCACCGTGTCGACCACGTCGGTCCGACCGAGAATTTCCGAGACCGGCGTATTGGGATCCTCCACGTACAGCACACCGTACAGCCCGAGGGTGTCGGCGATCTGCGCGGCCCGGAGAAAGGTGCGGGGAAACCCGGTAACGCTCACCGGCGCGGCGGCGTTGGAAGCCGCCAGGGCAAAACGCTGAACGTTACCCTCGTTGGGGGTGATGAAGCCCGCCAGCCGTTCCGTCTCATTCCAGGTGAGGGCGGTGCGCCGATAGAGGGTGAAACCGGTATTACTCTCCACCGAGACCTCCCGGTTATCCACTTCTCCCCGGACCGAGACGCGGGCCTGCAGGGGTAGATCTTCCTCCACGGAGAACACGGTATCGTTCAGGATCATCCGGAACGGTACGGTGGCGCTCTCCCCCGGACCCAGGGTCTGCGGTCCCACCGATTCCGTGGGGAAATCGCTGAACCGGCGCGTTTCCACGGTGACGCGCAACGCTTCCACCGCCTGGTCTCCGCGGTTGGTGACGACCACCTCGCCCACCGGACGCGTGCGGTACGCCGAGAAGAGGCCGGGGAAGAGGTTTTTCATCGTGATTCCCTCGATCCGCAGGGGTTGAACTCCCGCGTCGCCCGGGGTGTCGCGGGGAGTGAAATCTCGTCTCAGCGCTTCCATCGACTCCCGAACCGCATCGTCTCCCGGGCGTTGCGCCAGGATCCGCTCGTATGTCTGCAGAGCCTGCACGTAGGAGGTCTGGGCGGTCGCGGGGCCGAGGGTCTGCAGCTGCTCCCGCGCGATCTCAGCGAGCCGGTCCGCCTCTTCTCCGAGGAGCGCTACCTGTACGCGATTCATCCCCACCTGCGCATCATGAAGAAACGGGTCCAGGTCGAGTGCGTGCTGGTAGGTCGCGTCCGCCAGCAAGGTCGCCCCTATCTCCTCGTAGAGATGGGCCTTTTCCAGGAGCAGCGCCGTGTCGTCCACGCGTTCCGCCAGTTCCCGATTGAGCTCCTGTAGTTGTGTTGCAATCGGGTCCGGATCCGCCGTCGGGTCCGGGGTCTGGCCGGCGTCGGCCGCCGCCGGGGGTACGTGGTCGGTCTCGCGTAGTCTCAACAGTACGCGATTGCCGCTGTCCAGCAGGTAGATAAGGTTCTCTTCGGGGTCCACCACGACACCGGCGGTCTGCATGAAGGAAGTATCTACCGCCCGGGGCATCTCGGCGACGTGCCAGATAGCCCGTCCGTCACGATGCAGTTTCCAGAGTCCTGCTCGTGTGAGAAGCAGAAACTCCCCGCTCGGGTAGACCGCGATGGAGACGATCTGTGCCGCCGCCATGAGGGGGATCGCGGGAATAACGGTGTCCACAAAACGCCCTTCCGGGGAAAAGATCGTGATTCGTCGTTCCGTCAGGTCGTACGCCCAGATCGTACCGGTAGGACCGGAAGTGGCGGTGCCGAGGTACGCGTCGGGGTACCGAAAGAGGTCGAGGTCGTGTCGCTGCTGTCCGGTAACGACAGAGGATCGCTTGTTGATCGAGTCGATCGTCACGATAGTGCCGTCGGGGAGAACGGTAAAAGGACCGTGCCCGCCGAGTCCCACGCGGAGACGCTGCGTACGGTCGACCCCGTCGATCACCCGGTAGACGTCCGATCCCTGGGACGGCCGGAAGTAGATCGTCCCCGCGGGCGTCGACGCAACGGCCCCGGCGTAGTTGAAGATACCCTGTTCTAGAAGGTCCGATCCGGGGTACCCGGTGACGCGGAAATAACGGTCAAATTCCACCGCAAAGGAAGCACCCGCCACGACGACGCGCCCCTCCGGCAGGAGCGCCAGGTCCACCGGGTAGAGTCCCATCATGCCGAGGCCGGGAGTGGGAGCACGCAGCGTCTCCAGGGGGAAGAAGTCCTCCAGGATTACTCGGTCCGGCTCCGGTTCAGGGTACCCCAGCAGGACCGGCTCGAAGTAGCGCAGCGCCTGCGTAAGGGTACGCGTCAGAAGGGGATCCCAGGGGCTGACGATGAGGAGGGTGTCGCTTTCACCGCCGGGACCCGCGTAGGTCAGGGTGATCATGCGGCTATCCGGCGTGTCCATGGCGATCACATCGATCCGGGGCACCGCGCTGTCCCGACGCTGTACGTATCGGACCCGTCCTGATTCCGTGGAAGCCCGCCCTACCGCTACGGTCAGGCTCTCGTTAAAACGGGTGTGCTGGTCTGCGTCGGTGGCCTGGACAAACCCCGTCACCACGCCGATCGTGGGGATGTCCGGGAAGATCGGGAGGACTCCCACCGCAAAGAAAACCGGCAGGAGACACCGCCTCAGTGCGTTCCGGGATCGTCCGGGGGTATTCATTTCTTGCCCTCGCTTTGGACGCGGGGCGTGGAGAGGGGCGGGCGCACACTGAGCCGCGCGCCCGTTACCGGCGGCACGCCGGCGTCCGATTACGTTCTACGTACCTTAAGTATGCGTGACGCCGCCGGAATTGCAACTATCACCTTCGCCGGCCGCGCCGCCGCCGACTGAGCCGTTCGCCGGCGGCGCCCCGTGTGGATTCCGCTCGCACGGGAGCGCCGGCCGCACCCCCGCAGAGATAACCGATCGCGTTTACAGTTTCAGCGCGACTCCCAGGTTGAGCCAGGCGATCCCGTAACCTACCTCCGCCATGACGCCCAGGTTGTTGGTGAAGTAATACCGTGCCCCCAGAGAGGCGCCGTAGGTGACGCTGCTGGCCGAGGCGGTGCCGAGTGCGTCTTCAAGGTCGTCGTCGCCGAAGTAGCTTGCCGTCACCAGGTTATACCCCAGCATGAGCGTCAGGTACGTATCGAGGTTGTCCGTGGCGGTATAGTGCATCGAACCACGCGCGCCGAACACCATGTAGTTGTACCGCCACCCGTAGTCCTTTCCGCCCAACGTCTCCTTGTATTCCGAGGAGGAGTACGACGCGTACGCGCCGACACCCAGGTTGAGCGACTCCACGTCCCCGATATCGTCGGCAATTCCGTATTCTCCGGAGAGGGAGATCGCCGGTACCCGCATGGAATAGCGAGCTCCCGTATAGAGCGTACTACCGATTCCCACCGCGGCGTTAAACACCAGGTCACCCTCGCCAAAGGCCGGTTCCTGCGCCGGCAGGGCGACAGTGGTCAGAGTCAGAACTACGATAACTGTCAGAATTCGTTTCATTTCACACATCCTTTCCACATGATCAATTCGTTTTGGCAAAGGCGGTATTGAAACAAATACTATGTTTATGGTCAACAATCTAACAACTGTTTCTCACCCAATACGCCACCACAACGTAGGAAAGAAGCAAAATCAAGACGTTTTCGGCGAGTTGGGAGTGTACGAAAAGTAGCGTAGGCCATTGCCTATAACCAGATATGGCGATCGTCGGTCGGGCGCTATAGATCGTCCGGCGATCTTACACCACCGGATTATCGGTGATAGACTGGGTGGAATCATCGGAAAGGAGCCCGATCATGCATAAGAGCGACGCAGAAGCCGGCTGGTACGAGGTACGGGAGATCGAATCTCTCCCCTCGCCGTGCGTACTGGTTTCCCGTCCCGGGGTTATCGCGAACATCGAGGCGGCGATTGCGCGAGCCGGGGGACCGGAGCGTCTGCGGCCCCACGTCAAGACACACAAGAGCGCCCAGGTGGTGCAATTGCACCTGGAACGAGGTGTTCGGCGGTTTAAATGCGCCACCCCGGCGGAAGCGGAGATGCTGGCCCGAGCCGGTGTACAGGACGTGCTGATCGCGTATCAGCTGGTCGGCCCCGGTGCGGAGATCCTCCGTGACCTTATCGGTCGGTATCCGGACACGCGTTTCGGCTGCCTGGTGGACAACGGGACAACGCTGGATCAGCTCGAAGCGGTGTTTCAGGGTTATGACCCGGATCAGCGGGCACCGTTCGTCCTGGTGGACCTGGACGTGGGCATGCACCGCACCGGAATCGCCCCGGGCGACCGGGCGGATCAACTCTACCGCCGGATCACGGTATCGCCGTGTCTTAAAGCAGGGGGGATTCACGCGTACGACGGACATATCCGCGAAATCTCCCCGGAAAAACGAGCAGAAGAAGCCGCGGGAGCTCGAACAACAGCGCTGGAGATGCGGAACAGGCTGCAGCGCGAGGGGCTGCCCGTACCCGAGGTCGTTCTCGGCGGTACGCCCACCTTTCCCTGTCACGCCGACGCGTACGTTGAAGGGTGTTCGCTCTCGCCCGGGACGTACTCGTACCACGACTGGGGGTACGCCTCGGCGTTTGCGGATCTGCCCTTTCGCGATGCGGCGGTTGTACTGGGTCGCGTCGTCAGCGTACCAGAGCCGGGACAGTTCACGATCGACGTGGGAAGCAAAGGAATCGCCGCCGACAAGGATCAGCCCCGGGGGATGCTCTTGAACGTGCCCGACGCGGAGGCGGGACCGCAGAGCGAAGAACACTGGGTATTTACCGTTTCCGCCGGCGGCACGTCGTCGGGTAAACAAGCCGTGGCGGGGACGCCCGCCGTCGGTACGCCGGTGTATGTTTGGCCTCGCCACATCTGCCCTACGATCGAACATTACGACGAGGTGCTGGTTGTCGGGGAAGACAGGACCGTAATCGAGCGATGGCCCGTGACCGCCCGCGGTCGGGCGTTAAGGAGGAGCGAATAATGACGGAGAGAAACAGTAAGCTGGAAGAGCGAGGATATCCGATAGCGGACGCACCGGTACCGGGTGGATTATACCGGCCGGCGGTGGTTCACAACGGAACGGCGTACCTCTCGGGAGCGGTTCCCCTTCGTGAAGGGGAGGTAGTGTTCCGGGGCAAGGTTCCGTCCGGGGTCGG
>SLRR01000158.1 GCA_007130865.1 Spirochaeta sp.
ACGCCGGAACGGGTGGCTTGTTTGGGCCGGAAATCCCATCAAGGGACCCGTTCAATGCGTGCTGCACAAGATCAAAGACCTCATGCTCAATCGCCTGCGTGATTTCTGAGTTCAGCCCTTTTTTTCAGCCTTCCTGGAGGCTTCCTTTCCTGCCTCAAGCTGGGCATCGCATATCTTGATGTTGACCTCGGTATACTCCCGCACCAGGTCCTGAAACCGGTGAAAGGCTTCAATCTGGGCGAAGGTTTCCTCGACTCTCTCGGCTGGGATTGCCCTTGAACGGGTTTTCCCGTCCACGGCTCTGGTGACCATCCACAGCGGACCGTGCCCCTTCGAGCCTTCTTGTGCACAATGGCAATACGGTTTACCGCACTTACGGTAGCGAGGTGAGAGAGACCCCTTCCGAAAATCACCCAGCACACCGATTGATTGCAGGATGTGATTTTTCTTCTCCTGAAGACTCTGGATTGTCGTTTCCTGGTTCATCGTTGCCTCCTATGACAAACTGTACGTATATATTGCGTACAGTTTAGCACAGAAACCCGGCTCCTGAAAGCACATATGAATGGTTCCAAAAAATATGTCGTGCACCCGTTCTCTTGTAAAACATTGACAGCATGAAAGAAACATGATAACCTGCAAACGCTTTCAAAGGAGATTGCGTGGTTACGATCACCGAAATCGCAGAGAAAGCCGGCGTCTCTCCGGCTACCGTGTCTCGCGTTCTGAACGGTAAAGTATCGGTGAGTGAAGAAAAACGTCGCCTCGTGAACCACTGGATCGTAAAACTCGGGTATAAACCCAATCATGTGGCCCAGACGCTGGTGGGTAAGCAGTCCTTTCTGCTGGGCGTAGTCGTGACGGACGTATCCAACCCCTTCTTTGCTGACACGGTCCGAGTCCTCCAGCAGCAGGCGTTCCTCCGGGGGTACTCGATCGTCCTGTGCAATACCAACGCGCACATGGACGTCGAGCGACAGCACGTGAGTTCACTGCTCCGCCGTAAAGTGGACGGTGTTCTGATCGTTCCTTCGGATCCCGCTTCGCCCGGTCTGCGCTCGCTACGGGCCGACCGTATACCCACAGTGGTTATTACTCAGCAACATCCGCATTTCGATTCCGTATCGGTGGACCATGCCCAGGGTGGGGCGATGGTGGCGGCGCACCTGGTCTCGGCGGGTCATACGGAGCTGGTCTATTTCGGAAAACACGGTGACAGCAAGTTCCAGGGGTTCCAGACGGAAGCGTTGGCCCGGGGGCTGTCCGCCTCGAACGTACGCTGCGTTGAAGTCGAATATTCGAACTTTGAGCGGTCCGTAGCCGACGAACACGCGCGCGAGTTTTTTCGCTCCCCAGAGGGGAAGTCCGTCACTGCCGTGTTCGCGCTCAATGACTTCATCGCGATGTCCGTGATCAACGCCGCGGAAGACGCGGGTTTTCGTGTCCCGGAGGATGTGAGCGTAGTGGGGTTTGATAACACCTACTTGTCCATGATGCACCGACCGGCGATTACCTCGATTTCCCAACCAATTGAAGAAATGGGTATTCGGGCTACCGATTTGTTGTACCGGCGGATGGAGGACGGGGACAGGCCGGTTGAATCGATACTGCTGCACCCTTCGGTTATCCTGCGCGATTCTTCTTCGCGGGAGGTTCAAAACCGGTGAACATTATTAAGGAGAAATCTTGAAAACGTTTGCAAAACCACCAGAGTTCATTCATGATTCGTCGACCCGGCCTGGCCGGATTCATTTCGGTCCTCTGAACTGCTGGACCAACGATCCCGCCGGCCTGGTGTATTGCGACGGTTTGTATCACATGTTCTTCCAGGTGAATCCAGGAGGGACCAGTTGGGGAAATATACACTGGGGCCACACGGTCAGCCGCGACCTGGTAAACTGGCAGATGCGGCCGTTAGCTATCACGCCGCATCCGGAGCTTGGCCTGGCATTCACCGGGTCGGTCGTGGTGGATAGTGAGAATTCTTCCGGTCTGTTTCCCGAAAGGCGCGATGGGTTTGTTGCGTTTCTCACCACCGCCAGTCCGGTCCCCGGTCAGGATCGCTATACCCAGACCCAGTCTATCGCGTACTCCCGGGATCGGGGCGAGACGTGGCAGTGGCATTCAGATAATCCGGTAATACCCGATCAGAGTGCCCGCGATTTTCGCGACCCGAAGGTTTTCCGGGACGAGGAGCGGAGCCGATGGTGTGCGGTGATATCCCGGGGTCAGTCAGTCTCGTTCTACGCGTCCGTGAACCTCCTGGAATGGTGGCATCTTTCCACATCGGATCTGCCCGCGGTGCCGGACGTGTGTGAGTGTCCCGATCTGATACGCATGGATTATCGCGGCGGGTATGTGTGGGTTCTCTTCTATTCAGTGTCCCACGATTCCCGGGGGCTCGGATCAGGCGTGCGGTACCAGCTCGGTTCGTTCGACGGGGTGCGGTTCGTACCGGACGTACCGCGAAAACAGGGGGAGCGCGTGTTCGACGTCGGGTTTGACCACTACGCGCTACAGAGCTGGTACGGGCTCCCCGATTCCGACGGCCCGGTGACCATTTCCTGGGCAAACAACTCTGCGTACGCCCACGATCTGCCCGCGGTGTATCGTGGTGTGAACGGTATGATGACGGTGCCCCGGCTGCTGGAGCTGGCGGAAACGGAGACGGGACTGACCCTTGTGCAGCGGCCTGCGATCGTACTTGATGAGGCAGCGGACACCAGGATGCCTGCGCTCGACTGCGGCTCGGGATGCCTGCAATTCCTGCCGACTGATTCAGGGCCATTCTACGTGATGTTGCGTGGTGGATCGGAGCAGGTGAGCTACCTACAGATCGAAATTTCCTGCTACAACGGTTTCTATCTGGATATACATCTGGATTTTAACGCCGGCGAGATCTCGGCACGGCGCACAGCGCCCAAACTGGATACTCCGGAAATGGACTCGCGGCACCTCATGCCCTCCCCGGCAAGGCCGGTGGAGTGCCTGGTACTGATGGATCGAGGGATCGTCGAACTGTTTCTGAACGGCGGAACGGCGGCGGCGACGTACCAGATTTTTGACGAGGGAACTCCGGTGGAACTGAAAGTGAAAAGCCCCGGGGCGCCCGGGACGATCGAGGTGACCGCCTGTCGAGTAGAACAACCGAAACGTTCAATCAAGAAGGAGGTGTGATGGCGTGAGAAAAGAAAGGCATGAAGCGGGGCGCCGTAGCAAGTGCCCGCTTCATGCTGATCAACCTGTGACAACAGTTGGACCTGTCACCACTCATGACCATGGTATCGATGATACCTGACAAACAGGGTGACAGTACAGTCGGATTTCGAGGAGAAACACGATGAAAAAAATGACCGTTTTATTGATTGTCAGTCTGATCATGGGTAATACCGCCCTTTCCCTGTTTGCCGGGGGTCAACGGGAGCCGGAGGTACGCCCGATAGAGGTAATGGGGCCGTTTGGCGGACCCGACGAGGTGGCGTTCCAGGAAATACTGGAGAGTTTCCGCCGAGAGACGGGGATCGATGTCTATTATAACGCCGACCCGGAGTTCAATACCCAGATAATGGTCCGCACGCAGGCTGGAAATCCTCCGGACGTGGCGGCGATTCCTCAGCCGGGTACCATGACCACACTGGCAAGCCGGGGAGCGCTGAAACCGCTTCCGCGGGAGGTGGTGGACGTGATCGACAACAACTACGCGCCGGTCTGGAAGGATCTTGGTTCGCACGACGGAACGGTGTACGGCCTGTATCATCGGGTCAACGCCAAGAGTTTCGTCTGGTATCCGAAACAGGAGTTTGAAGCTCGCGGGTATTCCGAGCCCGATACGTGGGACGAGCTGTTGGCGCTCATGGACGAGATGGTAGCCGACGGGGTCAAACCGTGGTCGATAGGTATCGAGAGCGGCGGAGCAACGGGCTGGCTTGCCACGGACTGGCTGGAAGACCTCATGCTGCGTACCGCGGGTCCGGAGAAATACGACCGGTGGATCACGAATGATCTGCGGTTCGATTCTCCGGAAGTGGCGCGAGCCATGCGTTACATGGAACAGATCTGGTTAAACGAAGACTACGTTCTTGGTGGACCGGACTATATTCGTGGTACCAGTATCGGCGACGCGATTCGACCGCTGTTCCGAGACCCTCCGGATGCTATGCTGCATCGGCAGGGCAACTTCATTCTGAACGACATTCCCAGTTGGGCCGCGGACGACCTGGACAATCAGGTTGGTGTATTCACATTTCCGGCGATCGACCCGGAATGGGGTAAGCCCGTGTTCGGTGGCGGCGACCAGTTCGTCATATTCAACGACAGCCCGGAAGTGGTAGAGCTGCTGAAGTTTCTCGGATCCTGGGACGGTGCCCGTTCGTGGGCGCAGAAGGGTACGGCCCTCTTCCCCCACCAGGATCAGAGCCTGGACGATTATCCTTCGGAAATCATGAAGAGTCTTGCTCGCAGTATCATCGAAGCGGAGGTGTTCCGGTTCGACGCGTCGGACATGATGCCCGCGGAGATCGGAGCAGGTGCGTTCTGGGAAGGGATGGCGAACTGGGTTACCGGTGTTCCTGCCGTGACCGTACTGGAGGAAATTCAGGAAGCGTGGGACGACATCCGGTAGGATCGTAACCACGAGAGGTCGCCGCCCCGCGTTCCACGGGGCGGCGACCCGGCTCTAACGTATGGAGGGACTCGATGAGTAGCACACTCAATACAGGCGATGGGTCGTCCGTGGGGGCTTCGGTCCTGGTGGCGGTGGGCCGTTTCCTGGTTTCGCTGTTTGTTCCGGTCATGACCTTTCTCGTGCTGTGGGGCGGCTTCCTGTTCTTGCGAGACAGTGGCGCCTCCCAGCTTGTAATAACCCTGGTCGCGATAGTCTGGGGTGTGGGCGGCGTAGCTGCGCTCTACTGGACCGCGTATTGGCTGGTGATCCACTTGCCTATCCATATTCAGCCCAAACTGGAACCCTACCTGTTCGTGGGGCCTGCCCTGGTGGCGCTGGCGTGGTTCCTGACGATCCCCGTTCTACGGAGTGGGTGGTTGAGTTTTTTTGATAATGATTCCACGCAGTTTATCGGGTGGGACAATTTTCGCTTCGTGTTCACCAACCGGAGTATGGTGGTAGCCTGGCGCAATAACGTGATCTGGCTGGTTGTGGGGACGGCCGTTTCGGTCGTGTTCGGATTTATCATCGCGATCGTTGCCGACAAGTCGAAATGGGAGCGAATCGCAAAAGCGGCAATCTTCATGCCCATGGCCATCTCCATGGTAGGGGCCGGAATTATCTGGCGTTTCGTGTATGCCATGGACCCCAATATCGGTCTGTTGAACGCGATCGTAACCACCTTGGGCGGGCACCCTCAGAACTGGCTGATTCTCCGTCCGTGGAACACATTTTTTCTGATTGCCGTTTTTGTATGGGGGCAGACCGGCTTCGCGATGATTGTGCTCTCCGCGGCGATTAAAGGAGTCCCGGGAGAGCTGCTGGAAGCGGCCGAAATGGACGGTGCCGGCGAGTTCACCCAGGTCACGCGGATCGTCCTGCCCTACATAAAAAGTACGATCATCACCGTCTCTACGGCGATCATCATCGCGACGCTCAAGACCTTCGACGTGGTCTTCGCCATGACGCAGGGACTGGACGGGACGGAGGTGTTGGCCAGCCAGCAGTATAAGCAGATGTTTCGTTATTTCAATTACGGTCGCGGCGCGGCAATCGCCGTAATCATTCTCCTCGCGGTTATTCCGGTGGTGGTCTATAACGTGGTGCAATACAAGAAACGGGGGGACATATAATGGGTGCATCCCGAACGAACAGCGTTCAGAGAACGCTCATTGTGAACGGCATTCTGCTGTTATTTGTGTTGAGTTGGATAACTCCGACCCTTGGTCTGTTCGTCACGTCCTTTCGTACGATCGACGATATGGCGGAGTCCGGCTGGTGGACCGCGTTTCGCGACGTGGACCGCTTTACACTGGAGAACTACGAGCAGGTACTCACCGCCGGCAGCTACGCCTACCGAACCGAGGCGGGTCGCCAGGTGTATGTGACCGGTGGCCGATTGGGGCAGGCGTTCCTGAACAGCCTGACGGTAACGATTCCATCGGTGGTGATTCCGATCCTGATATCGGCGTTCGCAGCATACGGTTTTGCCAAGATGCGATTCCGGGGCCGTAAAGTCCTTTTTGGTCTGGTAGTGGCGATGCTGGTAGTGCCGGTGCAGATATCCCTGATACCGATTCTGCGGGACTACCAGCAGATCGGTCTGGCCGGAACCTACCTCGGGGTGTGGTTGTTCCATGGTGCCTTCGGGTTGCCCCTGGCGACCTATCTGCTGTTTAACTTCATCAGTACGATCCCGGAAAGTATCACCGAGTCGGCCCTGATCGACGGAGCGAACCAGTTCGTGATCTTCGTGAGGCTGATCATTCCCTTGTCGATGCCCGCTCTGGCGGCGTTTTCCATTTTCCAGTTTCTGTGGGTGTGGAATGATCTGCTGGTGGCTCTGGTGTTTCTGAGCGGTGCCGGTCCCGGAACAGAGGTGCTGACCCAGCGCCTTTTAAGTCTGGTCGGTCAGTTTGGAGCGAACTGGCAGCTGCTTACCGCGGCGGCGTTCGTCAGTATGGTGCTGCCGTTGATCATATTCTTCTCTCTGCAACGGTTTTTCGTAACCGGGTTGCTGAGTGGATCGGTCAAGGGTTAAGAGGAACCCGTTTATGAGTCGTTGAAGTTCAACGCGAAAATCTCCTCGATTCGTGCCATGGCCGCTTCCCGGTCCTCCCCGGAGATCGTGACTTTCACCGTGTCACCGTGTCACCGTGTCACCGTGTCACCGTGGGCCACACCCAGGGAGATTATTTCGATGATCTCTGTGGCGTCGGCGGTCTCGCCCCGGAACTCAAATACGATTCTGGAGTTGAACGCCTGAGCTGCCCGAGTTATAGGAAAACCTATCTCGCGGCGCAACTGCAAAACGGCTGGACAGCGCAAGTTTCGACGAACGTATAGCGAGAATCGGGGTTCACGGGGTGCTGACGGTGCCGACGGCCGCTATTTGAGCGGACAGACGTACCGATAGAAAGAATCTGGGCTGTGTCGTAGGTGTTTGTGCCGGGAAACGGACACACGTCTCCCGAAGGGCGCAACGGAGGAAATTGTCAGTGTCGGGAGCGTTCCTCACTTCGTTCCGGTACGCCCCTTGATTTGAGGCGAATGGGATCGAATCCCGGTGGGGACCGCCCGATCTTGATCAATATCCTGGAGATATTCAACGGTATAGATCTGGGTTAGGCGATGCCGGAAATCGAACATACCGTTGCGGAAGGAAAAATACGTCAGGCGCTTACCCGCCTTGGCATCAGCTTCATGGACGCCATGAGTATCGTCTCCTACGATCCCAGCGCGGAAACGGCGTACTGGGCGTACAACGAAGATACTGGCCGGAACAGGATCTGTGTAGGCCCCGCGACCTGCGTATCTCGACTACTTGGTTCGATCCAACGAATACATCACCTACTTCAAATCGCACTCACATGGAGTCATTGATTCACGACTAAGATTATATCCCGAAGTGTTCGGACGGCTTCGCGTTTGTCTACCACCCCTGCCAGAACAAACCCAAATCGCCCGCTTCCTCGACCACGAAACCGCCAGGATCGACGCGCTGATCGAGGAACAACAACGCCTGATCACGCTGCTCAAGGAAAAGCGCCAGGCCTTGATCTCCCACGCCGTCACCAAAGGAATCGATCCGACCGTGCCGATGAAGGATTCCGGAGTGGAATGGCTGGGGGAGGTGCCGGGGCATTGGGAGATACGTCGCCTGTCGCGAGCGTTCATGTTACATCGAGGCTACGACTTGACACGCGACGATTGGCAAGACGGGCCTTATCCTGTAGTCACATCCGGAGGGGTCGCTGGGTATCAATCGCTGTGCATGGTGAACGGTCCGGGAATCGTCATAGGGAGATACGGTTCGACAGGCACGGTATTTTACGTAGAGGATGACTTCTGGCCGCATAACACTTCACTTTACGTGAGTGAAGCATACGGTAACAATTTTCGGTACGGGTACTATCTGATGCAGAACGTCTCTGTCGAAGAGCATACCGGAAAATCTGCAGTACCGGGAGTGGACCGGAATGATCTTCATCAAACGCTTGTCCCTGTTCCTCCACATTCGGAGCAACGTGCAATCGCGCATTTTTTGGACAAAGAAAACGGTCGGCTGGACGAGTTGTCGGAGGAGGTCAACCAAGCCATCACCCTCCTCAAAGAACGCCGCGCCGCACTCATCTCCGCCGCCGTCACCGGCAAGATCGACGTGCGCGACTGGCAGCCCCCGGCCGACCAACTCTCGGCCAATCAGCCCCCGGCCGACCAGCCCGCGGCTACCCACCAGCCCGCCGCCTCCGCCGCACCCTCCGACGCTCACGAAAACCAACACCCCCAGGAATCCCCCCATGGCTGACAGCAAGGAATCAGTCTTCCAGCAGGACATCATCAACGCCATGGTGGAGCGGGGCTGGCTCACCGGTACCTCCGCCGCCTACGATCGGGCCACCGCACTTTACACCGAGGACCTGACTGCCTACTTTACCGAGGCCTATCCCGATCGCTGGGAGAAGTTCTGCAAAAACAACCCCACCGATCCGGAAGGCGTGCTGATCCGCAAGACCGTGCGCGCTCTGGAGCAACAGGGGACGCTGGACGTGCTGCGCCACGGCTTCAACGTGCCCGGGGTAAAGATTGACCTCTGCAGCTTCCGGCCGGATCACGGGATGAACCCCGATGCCCTGGCGCGGTACCGTGCCAACCGGTTGCGGGTGGTTCCGGAGCTATCCTACAGCCCCCATGCGCAGGAGTGCAGGTACAACCCGCGGCTGGACCTGGTGCTTTTTGTGAACGGAATCCCCACGGCGACGCTGGAACTCAAGAGCGAGTTCAAGCAGTCCCTGGAGAACGCGATCCGCCAGTACCGCCGGGACCGACCGCTCAAGGATCCGATCACCCGCAAGGCCGAGCCGCTGCTTACCTTCAGGCGCGGCGCCCTGGTGCACTTTGCCGTAAGCCAGCAGGAGGTGGCCATGACCACCCGCCTGGCGGGCAAGGACACCACCTTTCTGCCCTTCAACCGCGGCACCGAAGAGGGCGGCGCGGGCAACCCCGCTCCACAGGACCAGGACACCTACGCCACCTCCTACCTCTGGGAGGAGCTCTTTGAACCCGATGCGTGGCTCCGGGTGATCGCCCGCTTTCTGCACCTGGAGAAGAAGGAAGTCCAGGACTTTCACGGCCACCGCAGCACCCGGGAGACGATGATCTTCCCGCGCCTGCACCAGTGGGAGGTGGTGAACAGGCTGATCGAGACCACCCGCGCCGAGGGCGCCGGCCGGCGCTACCTGGTTCAGCACAGCGCCGGATCGGGTAAATCGAACTCCATCGCCTGGACCGCCCACCAGCTGGCCTCGCTCTACACCGACGACGGACAGCGCCTCTTCAACTCCGTGATCGTCGTGACGGATCGAACGGTCCTGGACAGCCAGTTGCAGGACACGATCTACCAGTTTGAACACGCCCAGGGGGTAGTTCGTCCGATCAACCGCGACCTGAGTACGCAGAGCAAGTCCGAGCAACTCGCCGAGGCGCTCACGCAGCAGACGCGGATCATCGTGGTCACGATCCAGACCTTTCCCGCCCTCTTTGACGCGCTGGACCGGCATCCCACCCTCGCGGGGGGACGCTACGCGGTGATCGCCGACGAGGCCCACTCCTCCCAGACCGGCTCCTCCGCGGCAAAGCTCAAGGCGATCCTCGGGACCGAACTGTCGGAGGACGGCGGGCCCGACGGTTCACCCGACGAGGAGGAACGGGAGATCAGCGCCGAGGACGTGCTCGACGCTGCCGTGGCCGCGCGCAAGCCCAACGAGCGCATCAGCTACTACGCCTTTACCGCCACCCCCAAGGCAAAAACGATTGAGCTCTTCGGCCGTCCGCCGGATCCCGACCGGGAACCGTCGGCGGAGAACAAACCCGAGGCGTTTCACCTCTACTCCATGCGCCAGGCGATCGAGGAGGGGTTTATCCTGGACGTGCTGCGCCGGTACACCACCTACAACACCGCCTGGAAGCTGGCCCACCCGGACGGAACGGACCAGGAGGTGGATTCAAAGAAAACACGAACAACGCTGGCGCGCTGGGTCCGGCTGCACCCGTACAACATCAACCAGAAAGTGCAGGTGATCGTGGAGCACTTCCGCGAGCACGTGCGCCACCTCCTGGACGGGCAGGCCAAAGCGATGGTGGTCACCTCGAGCCGCCGCGAGGCGGTACGCTACCACCTGGCGATGGTGGCCTACGTAAAGGAGAAGGGTTACGGCGACGTGCACCCCATGGTGGCGTTCTCCGGCACCGTCACCCCCGACGAGGTGATCCCCGAGGAGGTGACCGAGACGAGCAGGCTCCTTAACCCGGACCTGAAGGGGCGGGACCTGCGCGACGCCTTTGACACCACCGAGTACAACGTGATGATCGCGGCGAACAAGTTTCAGACCGGGTTCGACCAGCCCAAGCTCTGCGCGATGTACGTGGACAAGAAGCTCCAGGGGGTGGACTGCGTGCAGACCCTCTCGCGGCTCAACCGGGTGTTCCCCGGCAAGGAGACGTTTATCCTGGACTTCTTCAACGACGCCGAGGAAGTACTGGAATCGTTCCTGCCCTACTACAACCGGGCGGAACTCATGGACGTCTCCGACGCGCAGATCGTCTACGACCTGCAGCGCACCCTGGACGAGGAACAGATCTACCACTGGGAAGAAGTGGAAGCGTTTGCTACCGTCTTCTTCGATCCCCGGGCCCCGGCGGCGGGCCTTGCCGCGCACTGCCACCCCGCGCGAGACCGCTTTGCCCACCGCTACCGGGAGGCCGAAGAAGAGCGCCGCCGCGCCGCCCGGGCCAAACGCACCGCCGAACAATCCGGCGACCGCGTGGGCATCCAGAACGCTGAACACGACCAGAGCGAAGCGGGAGAAACCCTGGATCGGCTGGACCTCTTCCGCAAGAACCTGCAGAGCTTTGTCCGGGGCCAAGGAGTTCCTCTCCCAGATCGTGGACTACGACGACCGCGCGTTGGAGCAACTGTGCGTCTACGCGCGCCACCTCTACCCGCTGCTGCGGGTGGACCGCCTGGAAGACGACGAGGTGGACGTAGCGGAGCTCTCGCTCACCCACTACCGCCTCACCAAACGGGCGGAACACGAGCTGTGGCTGGGAGAGAAAGAAGGGGAGTACGGCCTCAAACCGATCAGCGACGTGGG
>SLRR01000023.1 GCA_007130865.1 Spirochaeta sp.
ACGGGATAACGAGACCCGTCCTTGCGAATATACTCCTTCTCGAAGGGACCGTAGAATCCCCGGGTCTCCATCGACTCGATTTGCTTCTGCTCCTGCGGCAGATACTCCTCAGGGGTAACCTCAAAATAGCTGAGCGCCCGGAACTCTTCCGGGGTATACCCGGCGGGCTCGTTCAGCGCGTCGTTGAACTCCAGAAACTCTCCGGTATGGTAGTCGTTCATGGCGATCCCCACCGGAGAGAGCTCAAACAGTCCACGGAACTTTGCCTCCTGCAGAGCAAGCTCCCGGCGGTCCCGCACCCGTTGTGTTACGTCCTCGCACGTCCCGAGCATCTGTTCCGGCTCGCCCTGTTCGTTCCGAATTACCTGGGCTACACACCGGATCGTTCGTTCCGCATTATCGCCGGTCGGGGTAAAATCGAACTCCACCTCCAGTGGTTTGCTCGCGTCCAGCAAACGGGTAAACGAGGACTCCACCGTTTCCCGCGATTCCGGGGCGAGAACCTCCAGCCAGTCTTCAAGCCGGCGGAAGAACGGCCCTGATTTGATACCGAAGAGCTCACACATCTTCCTGTCGCCGTCGAGCTTGTCGGTAACGAGATCGATGTGCCACGTACCCAGGTTGGCAGCTCCGGTAGCAAACTCCAGACGCCGGGCGGTTTCGCGCGCGTTCCGGACGCTCCAGCGCAGATCCCGGCTCCAGACACCGATAGCCAGCACGAGTGAAATCGTACCCAGCACCTTGGTCGTCTCCGCGGTGAGTTCCTGCAGATCCAGGGGAGTCACCAGGACAAAGTTCCCCGCCAGGTCTACCATGGCGTGGACAAAGAGAAACCCGAAGCCCGTAACGCTGAGAAACAGGGCGGTTCCACGCAGGTGCGAAATCGATCGTCGGGAAAGTGTTACCATCCCCAGCGCTGCGCTCATAAGCACGGCAAAGACGATCTCCACCACCAGCCGTACGTGTACGGACGGGTCCGGCACCCGGGGCTTCTGCGTGACGATGAGAACGGTCACAAGGATGCCCGCAAGAAGAAAGAGCAGGCTCGCCGTTCGATGGTACCGTGACAACCGGGCCAACAAAGATAAACCGGGTCTCGTTTTTGTTAACATAGTTCGTTACGGATTAAGGATAATCACGATCGCGTCTGCTAACCAGCCCGCATCGCAACAAAGTGTACAAGACCGGTGCCGCTTTTTCATTTCACCTCGTTATCGATACGATTACGGAAGCATCGAAAACGGTCGGATCGAGATCTTGACTCGAAGGACGTTCAGAACGTACTCCATCGTGACGCCCGGGTCCGACCGGAACAGCCCTTCCAGTCCGAGCCGGGCCTTGCCGGCGGCGAGGATCTCAAACCCCGGGTCGCCGCGGCGGATCGTTCTGGTACCTGCCAGCGTACGCGATTCGCCGGCAGGAATATCCGTGGCATCGAAGGTGAGCATCAACGTCCCGTCGGCGTACACGTTCTCGACGCTGTGGGGAGCCGCGAGCAGCCGGAACGCCGCTTCCTTGAAATCGTCGGACTCCGACCGGTTGAATACGTCCGCGTCGATCTGGAACGAGAGCGTCAGGTCGTCCACCCCGGGGTCCTCCACAACGGGCAGGTCCACCTCCAGGCCTTTCTGGAACTCAGCGGCGATCGGCTCGGACTCGCGGAACAGTTGTTCGGAATACGGAAGAAAGATCACGCGGTAGCGTTCGCCGTTCTCATCGTCGTCGGCGGTCCACTCCCGCGCACGCTCGTCCTCCGGAATATAGGAGAGTACGTCGACCTCCAGGGAGTACCGGGTCTGGACCTTGCAGCCGGGAAGCAGAAGGACAGCGCACGCCGCCGTTCCCGCCAGGATTATCGCCATAACCGATCGCCGCGACCACACCGCTTGAATCCGGATCATCGTCTTACCCGCGCGTACACACCGATACCCCATACCACGTCCTGGACAAACGGACTCTGGTGGGCGTTGAGGGAGAGCGCCGCACGGCGTCGGCCGTCGCGAACGCCCACCGTGAGAGCCCCCTCAAATCCCCCTTTGTAGCCCCCGGTCAGCCCGAACATGAACACGCCGCGAAAGAACGATACCCCGGCGTGGGCGGAGAACGAATCGCTCAGGAGCGCATCCGCGGCAAACTCAAGCGCGCCTGTTTCCAGGGGCACGTGGTAGGACGCCGACACGGCCGTTGCCGGAGCGGGACCGACGGTGGTGATCGTCGCAGGCTCGTCGGTGACGTCGCCGCTCGTGATCGTCCCGGTCACGGTATCCACACCGACAATATTGAGGAGGGAAATACCCGCACGGAAACGTTCGCGCGCAAACGCCGTTCCCAGGTCCAGGCGGCTACCGCTACCCCAACCGTTCCCCGGATAGCTCAGAAAGAGACTCTGCCGGGAGTCGGTACCCGCCGGATTGTTATCCTGATCAGTCTCGGAACCTGCGCGGATGCGAGCTTCCGCGGTGAAAAAACGGTAATACCCCACCACTCGGGGCGCCACCGTCACGGTAGCGTACTCCCCGTACGCGGTGACAGCGTAACTGAGCGACTGACTGACACCCGCCGCGGCGGAAGCCGACGCCGTTACCTCGTACCGCGTATCCGGCTCAACCGGATCTCCCTCGAGAACGTCCCGGAGGTTGTCGTTCGGCCGGAGGGAATGCCCCGTGGACGCCAGGAACACGCCGGTGACGGAATATATGTTGTCCCAGCGGTGGTGATACGCGAGAAAAGGTGCCGGCACGAGCGGACTGAACGGTCGGGAAATACCGCTTGCGCCGGACACGTCGTCAAAATAGAGTGGCCGGCCCTCGCCGGTGGTGACACTGATCGTATCCTGCCCGATTCGGACGATCACCTCGTCGGGACTCTCGCCCGGGTTGATCAGCA
>SLRR01000170.1 GCA_007130865.1 Spirochaeta sp.
CCAGCAGAGCGTATTCCTGCGGTCCGAAGTCCAGCGCAAAACGAGCAAGCCAGGGAGCGATCACTATCAGGCAGATTACCCCGAACACACCGCCGAAAAAGGAAGACAACGTGGAAATAACGATTGCCCGTCCCGCTTCGCCGCGTTTGGCCATGGGGTAACCATCCAAGGCGGTCATTACCGCCGGCGGCGCGCCGGGAATATTCAAGAGAATCGCCGAAAACGATCCCCCGTAGATTGCTCCGGTATACGTACCGAGTAAAAACAGGATCCCGTTGAGCGGCGGCATATAGAACGAGATCGGAAGCAGCACTGCCAGACCCATCGTTGCGGACAGTCCGGGCAGCGCTCCGAAGAGAATACCAAGTACGGTTCCGCCAAGGATCAGGATCAGTATCTGCGGGTCAAGAACCGTAAGAAAACCGGTGATTAATTCCGTCATCAGATTCCACCTATTCCAGCTGCAAACTTATCCGAGTAGACCGCGGGGCAACGGAATACGCAGAAGCATGATGAAAAGACCGTAAAGTACCGCTGTCGCGATCAACGCGACCAACACCGCACGGATCACACTTCGCTCCCCAAGAACTACTTGTATTCCCAGCGTAAACACGAACGATACGATCACGAATCCCAGGAACTCCAGAAACAGCGACACGACGATCAGGCTGGCAACGAGGGCGACCGCACGTACAACGTTTACCCGTGGCACGAGACCGCCGAAAAGAGGGGACGGCTCAGAGCGCCGCCCCTCCAGTATCAACAACACGCTCAGAAACGCAAAAGCACCTCCGATTACGTTGGGGAAAAACGCAGGTCCGATGGAACGCACTGCGTCGGTCCCGGGAAACTGTGCGACCTTGTACAGATACGCCAGAGATCCCAGAAAGAGCAATGACCCGAGAAAGGTCGCCTTGTTGCGCAGAGGACTCACGTTTCTCGCGTTCATCAGAGTTCAGCCTTAACGTCTTCCTCGGCTACGCCTTTTTCCGGATCCTTCCGTTTCTCGTCACACAACTGCAACCGCCAGCCGTCCGGGTCCCGGAGTCGCGCGTTGGCGCGCCCGGTGTGTCGGTTCCGGTACGGGTCCTTCTCAAAGGAGATACCTTTTTCCTTCAGGTCGTCCACCGTCTTGACCACGTCATCCGCCCGGAACGCTATGTGGTTGATCCCGATGTTCTCCTCGTCGATCACGGTGTGCATCTCGATGATCGGCTGATTCGGTCCCGGAAGCTGCAGCTCGGCGGAACCACCGTGATGATCGGTCCAGGTGAGGAGCTTGAACCCCAGTTTCTGGTAGAACTCCACGTGCTGTTTGACGTCTTTGACGATTATTTCAATGTGATCGATCTGGGTAATCACGATTAACCCCCTTATTGCTCGACGTACTGCCCGATAGACTGCAGTATAGCCTTAAATTCTTCATCCTGCCGGATCAAATGCTCCCGGGATCGTTCCGGACCCCAGTCAAGCGGTGTCGAGCCGGACTCATTCATGAAGTTCTGGTACGTATCAGAGTTTGCGGCCTGGCGGAACGCTTCGTAGAGGATATCGATGATTTCCTGCGGGGTGTCCTTCGGAGCAATAATCTGACGGAAGTTTCCGATCGTGACGTCGAATCCCTGCTCCTTGTACGTCGGAATCTCGGGAAACGCCGGAACTCGCTCGTCAGACATCACGCCGAGTGCGCGGATCTCGCCTGCTTCGTACAACGCCTGCGCGGTTACCGGTGCGGCTTGAGCTGCGTCAACATGACCTCCGGCCACCAATCCCGGTCCGGCGGATTCGCCACCGGCCTGGCTCGCGATCCGGAACTTGACGTCCGCTACCTGCTCCAGGAGGATCGTGCCAAATCGGGTGATCGAAGCGGGGTTTGACGATGCGATCGTGATCGACTCCGGGTTAGCCCGCAGGTCGTCCACGAGATCGTTCAACGTCTCCCAGGGAGCATCGTGTCGTACCCAGATCGCACCTGGGTCCTCGTTGATCGTGATAATCGGAACAAAAGCCTCGTGACCGAACTCAAGGTTGCCCGCAAATACGTGCGTGGAAATCGTGCCGGTCGTATTACCGATCGTATAGCCGTCGGGTCGGGCGTTCTTGATCTCCGTATACGACCGTGTGCCGGACCCGCCGGGCTGGTTGACAACGGTGATCGGTTGTCCCAGATACTTCTCCGCTTCAGAAACCAGAACGCGGCTTACGATATCCGACCCGCCGCCCGCGGACCAGCCAACGATGTACGTCACAGGTCTCGTGGGGAAGTCCACCGCAGCCCCTTCCTGCTCCGGAGCTCCCGCGGCAAATACGAACGTGGCGGGAGCCAGAGCCAGCACCAATACCACAACCATGACCCGTTGGAAAATACTACGTGAATACTGCATGTGTCCCTCCTTCATAACCTGTTTCGGGACCACACTGATATCCCGGCAGGTTCGGCTTCTGTAGCCGACTTGTTATTACTATAGGATCAATCCTATATCCTATATTCGATTCTAACACGATTCAGGGATTACGCAAGCAAATTTCAAATTTCCGTGTACAAAAACTTTGATGCAGGACGTACGTGCCTTTGGTGTCTGAATCTCGGGAAACGAATATCGGCGCCTCGGCGTGTCGGGTATCGAGCACCGAGGTATCGCTGTTCTGGTATCTACGTGTCGATCAGATCAGTTGCACGACAAGCAACTTCGAAACCCGGGCGTTTTCCTTGAGCCTAATGCCGCCGGATCCGACGGTGATGAGCGTTTCCAGGTGATCCCGGTGGCCGCGGAAGTGGTAGGAGCAATGGGAAGCCCCGGCCTGGAGCAAGCGTTCGTGGGGCTGCAGAAACGCCACCTGATCGTCCTCCAGTTCAGGACTCTCGTTGAA
>SLRR01000228.1 GCA_007130865.1 Spirochaeta sp.
AGTTCGCGCGTGAGCGCGCTGCAGTTAAGTGCTATGAACGGTCCGTTCACGTCACGATTAGTGTGGTGTAGATACCGGGCAAGAACCTCCTTCCCGGTACCGGTTTCTCCCTGAATCAGTACCGGTATCTGCGGAAAATCCTGCAGTTTTCTCAGTTTACGAAACAGGTTTTTCGTGGGACGGGAGAAAATTCCAACATCACCGGTTTCCGATAGAGAAAACGTTGCGGTGTTGCGTTCCTTCTCGTACTCCTTTATGAGACTCTTGAGCCGGCGTACGTCCGTCGGTTTGGTAAGAAAATCAAGTACGCCCAGCTCCATCGCATTGATCGTTCGTACGACCTCATCGACACCGGAAACGAGAATGAACTGCACCGGCAATCGTTGTTCAAACGCGTGCTTAACGAGATCGAGGCCGCCTAAACCAGGCATATTCACATCGCTTATAACCAGGTCGATTCGCTCGATCTTCAATGCCGATAACGCGCTCGTCCCGTCATAAAACGTGAGCGTCTCGTACCCGAGGGACGCGACAAAGCGAGCCAGGTCATCGGCGGGCCATTTTTCATCATCCACAACAGCAATCTTCATCATCGTATGTGTTTCCATTTTTAAACTCGGAGTGTTAAAATCCGGCAACACTTTATTCTATGAGCACGATAAACGAAACCCCTGCGACAAGTCCGGCGATCACCACTATTCTGATCGCAGAAGACTCGGCGCTGCAACGAAAAGTACTCCACGACTACCTCGCATCCTTGGGATACAACATTCTCGCCGGCGAGAATGGACGGCAGGCGTTACAGCTTTTTCTCACCAACCAGCCTAGAATCGTAATCACCGACCTGGAGATGCCGGTAATGGATGGCTTTGAATTGATCCGGGAGATCCGCCGACAGGAGATCCATTATACGCATATCACCGTTCTGAGTTCCGTGGAACGCAAGGAGAGCGTCGTCCGGGCTATCTCCCTGGGCGCCGACGACTACCTGTCCAAACCGTTCCACCCCGACGAGATGACCGTCCGGCTGGAAGCGGCGGAGAGGCTCGTCCGGATCCAGAGCCAGGAACGGATCATCCTGCTCATGGCAAAGCTCACGGATTATCGCAGCCCCGAGACGGGATTCCACATCGAACGCGTTCAGCACTACACACGACTGCTTGCGCAGATTCTCGCGAACCGGGGAAACACCGCTCTTAACAAGCGTATCGTCGCTACGTTCTATTCCGTCGCATGTCTTCACGATATCGGAAAGGTAGCAATACCCGACGAGATTCTTAACAAGCCCGGGAAACTCTCCGATTCCGAATACGAGCTGATGAAAACCCACGCGGAACAAGGTGGAAAGATCCTGGACGAGGCGTACCGGGAGATCGGCTCGGAGTTTCTCCGGACCGCTCGGGATATCGCGCTTTGCCACCACGAGAAGTACGACGGATCCGGCTATCCGCAAGGTCTCTCCGGAGAGGAGATCCCCCTGAGTGCCCGAATCGTCGCTCTGGCCGACGTCTTCGACGCGCTGAGCAGTCACCGGGTATACAAGGACGCGTATCCTCCGGAGCGTTGTCGCCGGATTATCGAGGAGGAGTCGGGATGTCACTTTGATCCGGATATAGCCCGGGCGTTCCTGGACTACGAGGAGCAGTTCTGGGTGATTCACCAACAGTTTCCGGACGAGGGCTGAAAAACGGACCTCCCGCAGGGGGAGGCCCGAGATCGCGCGAACGATTCCCGAGTCTCTTAGAGCTTCTTGAGCTGCTTCAACGCATGCGCGAGCCGTTCCACGCCACGCTCACATTCCTCGGTTGAGCACGAATAGGCGATCCTGAGGTGCCCCTCTCCCCCGCTGCCGAACACGCTTCCCGCAACGGTGGCGATCGCGTGCTCCTGGAGGAGATACGACGCGGTCTCCTGGGAACTTTTCCCAAAGGCGGAAATATTGGGAAACGCGTAGAATGCTCCCAGCGGCTCCGCCACGGTGACGCCCGGGATCGCTCGCAAGCCCTCTACTATGATCTTCCGGCGTTCCCGGAACGCGTCCACCCGCTCGTCCACGGCCGACTGGTCTCCGCTGAGGCCCGCCGCTGCGCCGTGCTGGATAAAGGTGTTCACGCACACCGTGGTGTACTGCCTGATCTTAAGCAGGTTCATCGTCATTTCCGGACTCGCCACGGTCCAGCCGAGACGCCATCCGTCCATGCTGTAGGCTTTGGAGAACCCGTTGATAATTATCGTACGCTCCGCCATTCCCGGTATCGCGTAGATGCTCGGAGCAACCTCACCGTCGGTTCCAAAGTAGATGCGGTTGTAGATCTCGTCGGACACCACCACGAGGTTATGCTTGATCGCGAGCTTTGCCAGTGCCTCAAGGTTCTCCTTGCTTTCCACGCACCCCGTGGGATTTCCCGGAGAAGTAACGCAGATCATCTTGGTCCTGGGGGTAATCTTCTCGGCGACCCGTTCCGCCAGGAGCGAGAAGTTCTCCTCTTCCCGTGTCTCGATCTCCACCGGAACACCGCCCGCAAGTGAAACACAGGACTTGTAATGGTGCCAGTTAGGATTCGGGATGATCACCTCATCCCCGGGATTCACGAAGGCCATCGTCGAGACCAGAACGCCCTCGTTGGCACCGGCCATGACGATCACCTGCGTATCCTCGGCGACGTCGATACCTGTGTCCATGGTGGTACGCGCGGCGATCGCTTTCCGGAGAGCCGGTACACCGCGGTTCGGCGCGTAATGCACGTCACCGCGTTTCATCGACTCCATTGCCGCCGCCTTGATATGGTCCGGCGTATCAAAGTCCGTGCGCCCTATCTGCCAATGGATCACGTCGCGCCCCTGCTCCTCCAGGACGCGTACCGCGTCAAAAACTTTACGAATTCCTGAGAATGGAACGGTGTCCAGCCGCGCTGAACCCAGCGTCTCCGCAATCTTACTGTCTGCCATTATCGCCTCCCCTTATTTATGCTTCCGCAGGATCAGTCCGTCATAGTCGGACGGATCGATGAACGCCTGGACGATAACAGGCCCGTCCCAGGAGAACGCTTCCTTCAACGCAGAATCGTAGGATCGTTCGTCCTTTGCCTTGATCACCGGCACGCCGAACATGTCGTCATATTTATTCGACAACTCCGGTCCCAGTTCAGTACCGTACCGCTCGTGTTTCCGACGATCCTGCTTGATCCTGATCAGGTCGAGGCTGTTGTCGCAGAGCATAACGAACACGATCCGGTGACCGATACGCTTGGCCGTGGCCATCTCGCCGGCCATCATCAGGAATCCTCCGTCGCCGGTAACGCAGACAACCTCTTTCTCCGGTGCCGCCAGTTTGGCTCCTATCGCGGAGGGTACGCCAAATCCCATGGAGGACCAACCGTTGTCCATTATCTGCAACCCCGGTGCGGGCGTACGCCACATCTGCCCGATCAGATGGGTATGGGCGCCCACGTCACAGGTCATTATTCCGTCCTCCGGGAGGTGTTTCCGTAGAATCGCCAGGGCGGCTATCGGTCCGAACTTGTCCGACTGCGGTTCAAAATGAGAGAACATTCGGTCCCGTCGTTCCCGTAGTTTCGAGAAATCCCATTCCGACGCGATCGGATCGAGCGCTGCCAGGCGCTCCAGCGCCGGAGGGATCGCGCCGATCACGTTTGTCACGTTCGGATATTCCCCCCGATCGATATCTGCTTCCTTCACGTCCACGTGGAGCAGCCTGACCGGGGGCATCCAGGACTCGTAGTTGAACTCCACCGGATCGTAACCGACACCAACCACCAGATCCGCTTCCCGGTGCGTCTCGGCCACGATGTCACTCAAAGCGTGAAAAAGCACTCCTGTATACGCCGGGTGGTCCTCGGCAAGCATCCCTTTCGCCATGGGTGTGAGGATCACCGGCACGGAATGCCGTTCTGCTATAGTCCGAATCAGATCCGCCGATCTGCTGCGTACCGCTCCAAGACCGATCGCGAGGATCGGACGTCGAGCAGCCTGGAACAGCGCGTCCATTTCCCTGAGAGTGTCCGCGGGAGCGGCAGGAATTTCCGTTGTCGTTCCCGCCGGGGGAGCGCCGTTGCGATTTACCGAAACGCCGGAGAGATCGTCGGGCAACCCGATGTGGACCGGGCCGGGAACTTCCGAAGTCGCCTGGGTAAACGCGTCCTGCAGAATCTCCACCATGCGTTCCGGTTCAAGGCGAGTGGTCTTCTTGGTGAGCGGCTTGAATAACGTCTGCTGGTCGATCGCCATCTGTACCGTACGACCGATCAGGTCCCCCGGCGCTTCCGTAGTAAAAGCCAGCATCGGGAGCCGGTTCAGGTACGCCCCACCTACACCGGTGGCCAGATTGGTCGCTCCCGGGCCGATCGTGGCGTAACACGCGCCGGGAACGCCCTTGGCGATCGCGTATCCACAAGCCATGAATCCCGCGGCGCCTTCGTGGCTTACCAGAACGAACTCCACTCCGCCGGATTTCATCGCTCGCATATACGGCAGCCATCCGCCGCTGGGGGTTCCAAAGACGTGTCCGATTCCCTGGACATGCAGCCACTCTACAAGCTGTTCCGCGACCGTCGTCTTAACCGCGATCTTGTCTTTCACAATCTTATCTTCCACGCAAATTTCTCCTTATACACTCACTCGCAGGTCGCGTCCGATCCCGGTAGATCTTGCCAAGAACCGAGTCACGGTCCCCGGACTCCGGGGACCGTGATTTTCTCTCGACCCTTGAGCCGTTAGCGTGTCGGTACGGTTACACCCTGCTCGGCGTAATACCGTGCCGCACCGGGATGAAACGGAACGCCCGCTGGGACGATCGCTTCCACGCTGTCAAGGTTGATCCACTGCGCGCTGGCGTGAACATCCATCAATGCATCCCGGTTCTCCATGAGAGTCTTGGTCATGAGATACACGTCGTCGTCAGAAAGATCGGGACGCGCGTTCAGCACAACCCAACCAACTACAGTATCCACGTCCGCGGAGATCGAGTCATACGCCGTACCGGGGATGAAACCGCGGTAGAACTGGGGATTCTCGGAGGTGAAACGGTCGATTTCGTCGTCACTCATGCTCACCAGTTTGATCCGATGTGTCGTTTCGAGATCGACCGCGAACGGCGCGGGGGCGGCGGTGTTGGCGATCATTGCGTCGATCGAACCATCACGGAACGCCGTGGTCGCTTCGGAGAAGGAAAGGTATTCGGGATGGATATCATTAAACGTTATATCAAACGTCTCAAGGAAGAGTTCCGCGAAGGCGAGGATTCCACTGCCGGGGGATCCCACAGCTATCCGTTTACCGCGCAGGTCCTGAACCGAGTCGATTCCCGAGTTCTCCAGCGTAATAATCTGCACACCTTCGGGGTATACCGGCGACACAGTAAAGATCTCAATCTCTCCGTCGTCCGTAAACTGGCGCACGCCTTCACGGGCGTTCTGGGTAACACCTAACTGCATCACTGCCAGTTCTACCTGATGATCACGGAGCAGCCGTGCGTTCTCTACGGATCCGCCCGTAACCTCTCCCACGGCGTTCGCACCGAGACGAGAACTGAAAAGATCGGCAAAGCCTACCGCCATCACGTAGAATGTACCCGCGGTTCCCGCTCCTGCGACGGATACAGCACGGAGCGAGAGGCTCTCACCGTCCGCCGCCGCCGGAGCTTCTCGCCCACCACCGGCGAATACCGGGGTGACCAAAGTGACCATTAATACCAGGACCATCATCGTGGCCATTACGTTGTTCCTTCGCATTTCGTTACCTCCTGTTACTGCTATATATCCGAAACCATATCCGAATATCACCAAAGTTACCGTTGTTGCCGATCACAACCTCCTTTCTCAGACCCGCTACCGCACAGAACGGCCGCTCGGTCCGTCGTTCTCTCACACTCTTACTGTTCCGACGAAGCGGGTTCCGGACTTCGTACCGGATCCGATAACTTTTCCTTCGCCGTTGCCAGACCAAGCCGCCGTTTTCGCAATACCTGGGAAGTCAGAACGAGCACAACACCTACAAAACCGACCGCATTCGTCACGCCCCCGGGCTGCATTAGGAGAAACCCGCAGAAGATAAGTATCGCCCGCTCGTACAGTGCCGCCCGGACGTACAACCAGCCCGCGAGTCCTGCCCCGACGACAACGGCGCCGACGATCGCGGTCCCTGAAGTCACCAGGATTTGTCCGATAGTCCCGTAACCGAGCATAGCCGGGTTGTATACAAACATGTACGGTACGATAAACGCCGAAAGACCGAGCTGCATCGCGATCCACGCGGTCTCCCAGAAATCGGAACCCGCTATTGTGCTGGCGGCGTACACGGCAAGTGCAACCGGTGGGGTGATCATCGACAACGAGCCGAAGTAGAACACGAACATATGCGCACCCAGGGGTTCTACTCCCATTCTGATCAACGCCGGCGCGCCGAGAACAGCGAGAATCAGGTACGCCGGAGTCGTGGGGAGCCCCATTCCGATCAGGATGCTGGCAAGCATGAGAAAGATCAGCACCAGCAGCAGATTACCGCCGGCTGCGGCCAGTACAATCGTGGAAAAGCGTATACCCAGTCCGGTCAGGTTTATGATCGCAACCACGATGCCCGCACAAGCCGTCGCAGCAATCACCACGAGCGCGGTCTTTGCGCCTTTTTCGAACGCCGTTATGAACTCTCGCAACGTTGTCTTGGAGAAGAAAAACCCGATCAGGATAGTCGCTATCACCGCGTATACCGCAGCTTTCATGATCGATATCCGAGCAATAACAAGGAAATATACCAGCATCAGCACGGGCAACAGGTAGATCCCCTGACGTAACAGCATCTGACTTACCTTGGCCATCTTGCTCGTATCCGTACCGGTAAGACCTACCGCCCAGGAGCGGAAATGGATCATGGAAAAAACCGCTCCGTAGAATACCAGAGCCGGGATCAGAGCTCCTCCGGCAACCCGAACGTAGGGAATACCGAGAATCTCCGCCATGATAAAAGCCGACGCCCCCATAAGCGGAGGCATGAACTGACCACCGGTTGAGGCTACCGCTTCCGCAGCACCGGCAAATGCGGGCTTGTATCCGATCGACTTCATGAGCGGAATCGTTACCGACCCGGTACCCGCCACATTCGCAACGGCACTTCCCGAGACGCTGCCGAAGAACGTACTCGCAACTACCGCTGCTTTCGCGGGGCCACCGGCGGTACGACCAACGAGTTTCACCGCAAGATCGATATAGAACTGCCCTATCCCACTCGCCTCGAGAATCGTACCGAACAGTACAAAGAGGAAGATGTAGTTCGCCGAAACGCCCAGGGGGATCCCGAAAATTCCCTCGGTGCTGAGCGAGATCTGGTTAACCACCCGTGCGAATCCATACCCGCGGTGCCAGAACATACCCGGCAGGTACGGGCCGATAAACGCGTAAATCAGGAAAAAAACCGCGATACCCGGAAGAACATTACCCGCCCGGCGGCGCGTAAAATCCAGCGTCAGAACGATCAGGATACTTCCAATGATCACATCACGCTGGTTAGGCTGCCCGAACCGGCGTATCAACCCGTGGAACTCGATGAAAAAGTACGAGACCACCCCGATCGTTATCAGCACGATGACTATCTGGAGAATCCGTACAAACCAGGATTTCGATTTCTGCGCCGAGATGAGAGCGGCCAGCGAGATACCGGCGCCGAGGTGAATACCCCGTTGCCACACCGCGGTCAGCACACCAAAAAACGCGGTATAGATGTGGAAAATTCCCATCGCCACCGCGATCCCGACGATCGCGTACTGGAGTATTCGAGCAAACCGGTCTATTTCAGCGTCGTTGTTTTTAAGCAACGGTGCCTCCTCCTAAATTGCTGAAAAGATTGTAGACGCCATCCGACAACCATACTACAATCAAATACATGGTATATCCTATAGGATATTTGTTCAACGCACTCAGTATACCATGGGAGAGCGTAATTGCAAGACGATTTTGAAGATGTTTTTTCGAAAAATAGCCTGAGTAAACTAGATTATCGATTTATTTAACTTGGTCCGCGGTGTAACTTGACACTACGCCGGGTATCCAATATTAAGGTGTCTGTAATACAATACCCTTAAATGAGGCACGTGCGTTATGAGTAAGCGGCCACAACTTGTATCGGTCCGGGAACAGATCTACGAAGGGATCAAGGAGATGATCCTCACCAACATTTTTGAACCCGGTGAGATCGTTCCAATTGAGAAAATGGCGGAGGAGTTCGGCGTCAGCCCCACGCCGATCCGCGAGGCGCTGATCCGGCTCGAAGGATTCGGACTGGTCACGCTTATTCCCAACAAAGGCGCCCGTGTGTCCGAGATCTCCGAGCAGGATGTGCGTGATATCTGGCAGATGCGTACGCTGCTCGAGCCCTTCGCCGCCCGTATGAGTGCAGTACTCCAGCTGGAAGCTGAGCTCGATCGCGTGGAGAAAAAGATCTTCGGAGTCCTTAACGGATCCTACGACTTTGAAACGTACGTGCAGACCGATGTGGAGCTCCACCAGACGCTCTGCGAGCATGTTCCCAACCAGCTGCTGAAAGAAACGATCCAACGGGTACACCAGCTCTCGATGCGTATGCGTTACTTTCCGGAACACCAGGCCCAAATCCATACGGAAGTGGTTGAACAGGTTTCCCGGGAGCACCTGGCGATCATCGCGGCGCTCCGGGCGGGCGATCCCGACCTGTCGGCCGAGAAAGTACGGACGCATATCGAGAACGGAGAAGCTCGGGCGCTCCAGGCTCTGGAAGCACGAATTTCTTCCGCGCCGTCCTGAATCCGTAAGCACGCTTCAGGATTTGTCCGCTGCAGCGGTCCGGTGCAGCGGCTCCGGCACAAAGACCCCCATCATCGTCGCACCGGCGACACCCAGTACGGCTACCGTTACCGCCGCACCGCCGAGACTGAGGGCGGCCGCTACCGCGCCCACGAGAAACGGACCTCCCGCCGTGCCGGCGTCTACAATGAATCGCCACACGCCAATGAACTCGCCGGGGTTCCGTTCCGGAGCAAAATCCGTGCTGAGCGTCATATTGATCCCGCTTCCCAGCCCGTTGCCGACGCCCGCAACAAGCGACACCGCCAGAAGCGAGATAAACCCCGTTACAAAGGGCAGGAACGAGAACGCCAGCGCAAAGAACGCAAGACAGGGTACCGCCGTAGCTTTCCGGCCGAACCGGTCCATCGCTATGCCGGCGGGGTAGAAAAACAACAGTTCCAGGAGATACATCATCCCGAAAACAAATCCAATTTCGGACACGCCCAGGCCTACCGCTTCACCTACCAGAGGTATAAGCACTTGTCGGGCCGTTCGCAGGAGCTGTAGAACGATGATCGCGCTGCCCGCCGTAAGAAAGGTCCTCGCGTTTGTGCGAAGGATCTCGCGTGTGCGTGAGATCCAATGTGTTCCGGTTTGCCCGCTTCGGCTTGGCTCGACTCTCGGCACCCAGAGGACGAGGAAGACAAGGCTCGCCATCATCAACGCGGAAAACAACCAGAAGAGGTAACGGAAACCAAATACTTCCGCCACGATTCCACCGACGATCGGTCCGAGGAACTGGCCAAACCGATTACTGCCGCCGATCAGAGCGAGCGAACGACCGCGGTGGGAGGCGGGAACCAGCGCCCGAAAGAACGAGATCCTCGTGACGTAATACACCGTATGCACACAACCGAGCAGGAAAACCAGGATAGCCAGCGGAACCAGGTTTTCCACGAAGCCGAGCGCCGCCGCCAGCAGACCTTCCAGAACGGTGGCGCTGATGAGCGTCCGCCGCATGCCGAACCGAGAGATGAGCAGTCCCGCGGGAATGTTGAACAGCACGTGGCCCAGACCGAAGAGCCCGACAATGAAACCGGCTTCCGCCACCGAGGCGCCCACGTGGCGTGCAAACAGCGCGAGCAGGGGTACCACCATGCCGACGCCCAGGAAAGAAAGTATCGAGGGAACATAAAACGGCAGTACCAGCGCGCTCAGTCTGAACGCGGCGGTACTGCCGACATCAACTTGGTTGCGAGACCGATCGTGAGAGCTCAATCCTGCCGGTCCTCGCCCCTGGCGCGGCGACGGCGGATTACCCATTTCTGAACAAACGGAGCTACGATCACGAGAATGATCAGGAAAATCAGGACCAGGCTGATCGGCCGGACAAAGAACGTGCGATATCCGATCCGGGAAATCTCCAGGGCACTGCGAAAATTCTGTTCAAACATCGGTCCGAGGATCAACCCGAGAACGATCGGTGCCGGTTTGATCCCGAACTCCTTGAGAAAAAACCCTCCAAGACCGAGTAACAGCATCAGACCGACGTCGAAGAAACTGTTGCTCACCGCGTAGGCGCCAACGACGCAGAGCATGCAGATTACCGGGAGCATTATTCGCTTGCTCGCAGAGATCAGGTACGGTGCGACCCTGGCAGCGGACAATCCAACAAGCACGATCGCAAACTGCGCTACTATCATTCCGATAAAGAGGGCGTTGATCAGGGGGCGTTGCTGCATGAACAGCAGGGGGCCCGGTCGCAGGTTGTGTATCATCAACGCACCAAGCAGAATCGCCGCCGGCGAGCTTCCCGGGATCCCGAGGGTTAGAAGCGGAACGAGAGATCCCCCGACAGCAGCGTTATTTGCCGACTCTGCGGCGATCAACCCCGCCGGTTCCCCTTCCCCGAACCGCTCGGGGTGCCTCGACGTCTGTACTTCCTGGTTGTACGCGATTATTGAAGCGATCGTTCCACCCGCGCCGGGCAGGACTCCGACGATCGTCCCGATTATGCTGGAAGGCCAGAAGCGTCGCAGTATTTGCTTAATATCAGGTCCATTGATCTGGAGCGAACCTACTTTCTGCGTCTGCGCGCTCTTATCTCCACCCAGCTGCAATACCTGCGTCAGCACCTCACTTATCCCGAAAACACCGATTACCAGGGCGATGTAGTTGATCCCCGACATCAGTTCGAAACGTCCAAAGGTAAAACGCTGTACGTTTGTAAACGGATCCATCCCGACCGTGGCAAGCAGCAATCCGATCGATATCCCGATGAATCCACGCAGCATCGATGACCCGGCGACCGCGACGATCGTACAGAGACCAAAGAGCGCCAGCAGAGCGTATTCCTGCGGTCCGAAGTCCAGCGCAAAACGAGCAAGCCAGGGAGCGATCACTATCAGGCAGATTACCCCGAACACACCGCCGAAAAAGGAAGACAACGTGGAAATAAC
>SLRR01000277.1 GCA_007130865.1 Spirochaeta sp.
CCTGGCGCCGTTGCCGGGACAGTCGGCGGAGAAGGGGGAGTAGCGGGGGTGCCCAGGCGAAGTAAATCCCAAACTTCATGAGGTGTTTTCGGCACCTTGCCACGATACCGGCGATCAGCGAAATAAGAACGGAAATGGTTTACGATCAGGGACGGACGAGGGGGGACCGTTGGACGGGTGAAAAACAACGTGGTCGTTATCGGACTGAACGGGAGCCCCAACCGCGGGGGCAACACCGTCACCCTGATGAACTGGGTTCTGGGGGGATGCGCTGAGGCCGGAGCGGCAGTGGAACGGCTGCATATCTGCGACTTCGATATCCAGTATTGCCTGGGTTGCAGGCGCTGCCTGAAGGAAGGTCGGTGTCCCTTGGACGATGATTATGAGAGCGTGCTTGAGAAAATCCGGCATGCCGACGGAATCGTGATCGGAACACCGGTCTGCGCGGACGTTCCGCGTACGCGTCGCTGTTGATCTCCCGGCGTGGGAGATCGATTGCTGCCGTTATGTGCCCGCGGCGGTTATCCTCAATAATGCGCGTGAGCGTTTCTTTTACGGTTCGGCGCTCCAGACCATCGTTTGCTGGTGTACCCGACGACCGTGGTACCGGAGACCTGGAACCAAGGGTGTCGCACCGAACTTCGAGAATCCCATCCGTTCGAAGAACCGGACAGCTCGCGTGTTTTCCTCAAGCGTCTGAAGGTAACAGCCCTGTGATCGCACTTCCCTCAGCCGGTCCAGCCAGCGGTTCATGAGCGCGGCGGCGACTCCTTTTCCTCTCACCTCCGGCACGACGTTGATATGCAGGTGTGCCGGCCATCGCGGATCCTGGAAGTCGCCGATCTGCGGTTGTCGGGCGATCGTCGTACCGGCGATATCAAACAAAGAACGGAGGAAAAACGTCACGGTACGGAACCGGTACATGAGCCGATACTCCCGAATCGCGTTTGCTATTCGTTCGCTTTCCGGCGGGAACCGGGAACTGTCAATGCATCCAGTTAGATATCCTGTGATCGTTCCTCCCTCCAAGGCAATAAATAGAGAATCCGTTTCCATGTCCATGTACGGAACAAGATATACGGAGGCTTCCGATACCTCATGTCCCCAGAGAGATTCGCCCGGGGACTCCCGGGCGGCACGGCCGAAAAGAGATAGTAGTTCATTGCGGTCACTTTCCTCGAATGTGCGGATCTGCAGCATCGATCAGCCGGTCTCCCGTCAAAATTTTATTACGTTCGAATCTATTGAGGACTTCTTATATCATAGGTAAATCGAACCGTCATCATACCTGTGTGTTCTATCATCACCGATGCGGGACGCCGGTGAACGACGGGTTCGTCTGGTCGGTACGTCGGACCTTTCCCGGCGGGAAAGAGCGTGCCGCACCGGTCGATACGATAGCGACGGTGTCCGGTAACGAAATAGACCATCTGTTACACGTGTTTAACCCCGCGATCCGCCGTCGTCGGCTGGCAGCCTCCTTAATCCGACGGTCGCACGGGAGTATCACCATAGCGAATCTCTGTTCACGACTCGACGTCGGATACAAGCAACTCCAACGAGTGTTTCGGGACGATATCGGTATCGGACCCAAGTTGTACGCGCAGATAACCCGATTCAAAACGGAACCATGTAGAATTCGTACAAGACATCGGACAACGTGTGTTGATATCATCTCAACAACCGTTATGCGTTGGAGGTAAAGCGTAATGAACGTATCCGTAAATATCTGGGCCATTCTCGTATCCGGCATACTGCATTGGGTGATCGGTGCTCTCTGGTACTCCCCGATTCTCTTTGCAAAGCCCTGGACACGCCTTATGGCGATCGACTTCTCCTCCGGAGAGCATCAGCCGTCGCCGCTTCTGTACCTCGGCGGCCTCGTGGTGGGGCTTGTACTCGCCGGCGGCTTTGCGGTGATTCTCGATCTGACCGGCGTCGGGACCGTTCCCGCGGCGCTCCTGGTCGGTGTTATCGCGTGGCTCGCATTTACGGCGGCACCGGCCTTTGCCAATGCGATATTCGGAGGGAGTTTACCCCTGTGGGCGATCAACACAGCGTATCCGCTGGTTTCGGTGATTTTCATGAGCGTGATTCTGGTCTCCTGGCGATAGGCGCCGGCGGTCTGCGTCGTCTGTCACACGCGGCCGGCGTGATGTAAGTTATTACTTACTTGCGTATTGGGAAGCCGATAGGAGTTGCTCCATGGTGATCACCGCCGTACCCGGAAGCCCCAACCGCAACGGAAACACGGCGAAGCTTGTGCGGCGGGCGCTCGAAGGCGCGTATACACTGGGTGCCCGGGTCGAGCTGATCTATCTCAGGGACTACCGGATCGAGTATTGCAACGGCTGTCTCTCGAACGGGAGCGATACGTTCTGCCTCGCCCGCGGGCGTTGCATCATCGCCGATGACGCGGAACTGCTGAAGGGTAAACTGATGGCCAGCGACGGAATCATCCTCGCATCGCCGTCATACGGAATTCAGCCGTCCGCCCGTATGAAGAACTTCCTCACCGATCGTATCGGTATGTGGACCGCCTATACGTCCGGGTTTGCCGGCAGGTATTTCGTCGGCATCTCGACGGCGGGTGGAATTGGTGCGAACAAGGTGGCGCGCGATCTCGCATTTTCATCGACTGTGGGATTCTTCGGACGGGCGTTTGCGTCGGGATGGCAGGGCGCGCTTGTGGGGCATGAAACGATCGACTAATGACTACTCGTGTGTCGGGTCGCACAATAATCGAGACTGAAACAGGGGCGTTTTCTCAGATTACCAAAGAAAGACGTATGGAGTTCTCACGACAATTGAGCCGATAAAATAACGGGGATGATGGTGTTCACG
>SLRR01000058.1 GCA_007130865.1 Spirochaeta sp.
CGGGAACACCGGAAACCGCGGAAACGCTGCATATCCGGGAGTGCTGCGAGTGTGCGATCTGCAGTTACGTCTGCCCCGCGTATCGCCCGGTTACCAACCTGGTGATGGAAGGGAAGGCGATTCTGCAGGAGCGGGAACGGCGACGCGTGTAAGCGACCTGACTGTGATACTATTGGGACCGGGGTTTCGTGTCGGTCGCGGAGGAGAAGATCTCCTGCGGCGCAAGGTCGGATCCCGCGATCCGTTCGGCTCCCGCGATCCGGTCGGCTCCCGCACCTTTCATTTACCAGGAGGACTCAATGCGTGCAGCAGTGTTTGGAACCGGCGGTGTAGGAGGATACTTCGGCGGACGGCTGGCTGAATCCGGTGTGGACGTGGCATTTATCGCTCGCGGGGAGCACCTGACGGCGATCCGTCGCGACGGGTTGCAGGTAGCGAGCGTGGCGGGTGACTTCTCGATCCCCCCGGACCGGATACGCGCCACGGAGGATCCCGCAGAAGCGGGTCCGGTGGACGTGGTGATCCTCGGTGTAAAAACGTGGCAGGTCCCGGAGGCGGCGCGGGCGATCAAGCCGATGGTGGGACCGGATACGGTGGTGTTACCCCTGCAGAACGGCGTGGAAGCAGCGGATGTGCTCTCCCGGGAGCTGGGTCGAGATCACGTGTTGGGCGGACTCTGCGCGATCGTCGCGATGGTGGAAGGTCCGGGAAAAGTACGCCACGTCGGGGTTGATCCGGTGATCCGCTTTGGAGAGCTGGACAACCGCATGACCGATCGCGTGGAAGCGCTGCGTGACGCATTTGCCCGGTGTAACGGGTTGTCCGTGGACGTACCGGATGACATTGAAGCGGCGCTCTGGCGGAAGTTCTGCTTCATTTCCGCCTGGAGTAGCGTCGGGTCCGTGACGCGCGCACCGATCGGTGTGATCCGAACGACACCGGAATCACGGCAGCTTCTGCACGCGGTGCTGGGAGAAGTGATCTCCGTGGGACGCGCTCGGGGAGTAGCCCTGCCGGAGGATATCATGGAGAGTACCGTGGCTTTCTACGACAGTACCGATCCGGCAAACACCGCCTCGATGCAGCGGGACGTGGCCGCCGGGAAGCCCTCGGAACTCGAATCCCAGACCGGCGGGATCGTACGCCTCGGGAAGGAAGCGGGAGTGTCCACCCCGGCGGCGGAGTTGATCTACGCGGCATTGCTCCCGGGCGAGAAGATCGCCCGTGGTGAGGTGTCCGGTCAGACGTGAGACTGATTTCCGGGAGACGGTTACTCCGGGGCGAGGTCGGCGGGGCGCCTGGTACGGTCCGGCAGGCTGCACAGATATTCCACGGAGGGCAGGTGCTTGCAGAAGACCGCGTGCGCGCGGATCACTGCCTCCTCCGAGGGGGCTCTCACCGCCGGGTCCGTCGGTGGCCGGGTCGGAATGGCCAGGTACGCGCGATCCGGCGCGATTTCCCGGAGAAATCGCGCTACCGCTTCCAGGCAATCCTCCTGGTCGTTCATTCCCTGCAGGAGCATCGTCTCCGTCGCCAGGTGCCCGTGAAAGTCGTCCGTAAAACGCCGGATACCCTCCAGGATACCTTGCAGGCTCAGGTCCCGACGGGACCGATTCACCGTTCGCCACGTTTCGTCGTCCACGGTATCCACCTTGACCGAGACCCAGTCCGCACCGGCAAGGTCCCGACGGACCCGGGGGTCCGATAACAGGGACGCGTTGGAGATCACCGCGATCCGGATCCCCAGGGCGTGGAGCTGTTGAATCTCCCACCCCAGATTCTCATCCAGCGTCGGCTCTCCGTCGGGGACGAACGTCAGGAAGTCCGGCGTCTCCCGGCGGTGCCGGAGTTGCGCCACGCACCCCGCCACTGCGCCGACTACGTCCGCCGGAGAGTAGAACGTCTCGCGCGTCACAGTCGTCCGATCCGTGCCACCGAGCCGGCAGTATCTACAGTTATAGGAGCACGTCTTTGGGGGAATGTTGTTGATGCCGAGACTCATGCCGAGGCGTCGGGAGGGCACAGGGCCGAAGGCGATCTCGTAACCGCCGGGACAGCACCTGTTTTCACGCATAACCGTGACCCCCCTCCCTATTATAACCGATCACACTTTGAATCGCAGGATTAATTTTGGAAACCGACCGGTGCGGCGCAATGCCGATAACTGACGGCGTCACTCCTCGCTGAAGTTCATCGCAAAGACCTCCTGGAGGCGTTCCAGGGCAGCTGCCTCGTCGGCCCCGTCAACGATTACGGTAAGAACATCGCCGTGGTCGACACCGAGTGAGAGGACCTGCATGATATCCCGGGCGTCCGCGGTTTCTCCGTCAAACTCGAAGCGTATACTCGACTGGAACTCCTGCGCTGCCCGGGCGACCAACGCCGAGGGACGCGCGTGAATACCTTTCGGGTTGGTGACGGTCAGTGTTTCACGTATCATTTTTTTCTACCGGAGCAATGTAACGGTTGTGGCACGGCACGTACAGCCCCAGTGCTATTTGCCGCAGCGGCCGATTCCTCAGTATTTATGTCTTATGTTGATGTGGGACGATATCACACGAATAGCCGAGGAGGGCAATCCTCCTCCAGAGCGACGGGTCGAAAAGACCGACGAAGAATGGCGGGAAGCGCTCACGCCTCAGCAGTATGTTGTCGCGCGACAGGCCGGGACGGAACGGCCCTTCAGTTCCGAGATGTGTTCCCGCTTTGAACCGGGGACCTACGGATGCGTCTGCTGCGGGGAGCCGCTCTTTGACGCGGACACCAAGTACGAGTCCCATTCCGGGTGGCCCTCGTTCACGCAGCCGATCACCCCGGAGGCGGTGGC
>SLRR01000002.1 GCA_007130865.1 Spirochaeta sp.
CAAGCGCGTCCAGGCGGTCGTAGTACTCACGGACGCGTTCCGCCTCATCCAGTTCAAAGGCGGATCGCGCCAGGCCGGCGTACACCAGGTGTTCGTACCGCCGATCGTTTTCGGCGGGTAGGAGCGCGTCCCGGTACAGGTCGTAGGCGTCCCGGAAGCGTTCCTGCCGATATGCCAGGTCGGCAATCGCAAGAAGCGTTTCCGCCTCCCGGGGTCCACCCGCTACGTTCTCGCGGTGGACTCGTACGGCCGTACTCTCGTCACCGGCGGCGGCGTAGAGCTGGACAAGGCGGATCGCCGCCTCGCGACTCTGCCCGCCGATGTCCGGCGTGTACATCAGGCGACGGGCGGCGTCGGCACGCGATTCCGTGCTCCCATCGACGAAGCGATCGTACCGCCGGTGCGCCCGACCGAGTTGCGTCGAGATCCCGGCCACCACGTTGATTTGCATGATCGGCCCGGCAAAGAGGAAATCCGCCGTCGCCGTCAGCGCGAACCGGGGTGAGACCTGGACGCGGGATCCCACGGCGGTTTTCAGAAACGGTCCGGCTCCCGTTGACGACTCAAACTCGAGCGAGCCCGCCTGATCTCCCAGGCGTATCGCCCGGTCCGCCACACCAACGCCCACCGAAAGTTCTGCCAGCGCCGTGACGCGGTTTATCACCTCCCGACTGATGCCGGTTCCCGCCGCAAAAGCCGTAGTGGTGAGAGCGTGATCGTATTGCATAAACGTATCGAGAGGACCGTCCACGATCTGCGTGGACGTTTCATGTTCGGCGTAGGCTCCTTCAAAGAAGTAATGGAACCACGCCGTGGGTCGACCGTATTCGATCCGCATTTTTGCCGTATAACCGGACGACGTGTGATCATCCAGGTACGATGGATACTCATCAAAGCGATTGTACGTCACAAACGGAACGTATCCCGCGCCGAACTCCGCCCGCCAGGGTCCGGCTCCCCGGAGAACACGCAACCCGCCGCGCAGATCCGGCGTAAACAGGTCCGGCGGACCGTACCCGTAATTCTCCTGCAACCGGGCAAGCGAGGGTGTAAAGGGAAAACCTTCTGCGACGCGCGCTTCGTAGGCTTCCTGTAGTTCGACGTAGTAATTACGAGTCTCCTCCAGTTGCGGTGAGTAGTCCGTACGTACCAGCAACTCGTCCAGTTCGTCCAGGAGCGTTTCTACCCGGCTTTGTCCGGCGGCGCGATCCCAGAGTTCTCGTATTTCCGATTCCCGGACCTGCAGCGCTTCTTCCTCCGCGGGGAGGAGATGCGGGATAAAGAACCGCACCGTCGGACGATCCGCTTCCTGTACCTGCACCGTCTCGGTGTGAATCGCCGCGGTGGAGAGCATCCGCTCCTGCCGGATCTCCACGCGTCGGCTTCCGGCGAGAACGCGCTGTTCCCGGACGTCCTCGCCGATCCGGACATCGTCGATATACACCGAATAGGTCGCTGGTGGTTCCGGGTCAAAGAGGATCGTACCGAAGACGATGATCTCGCCGCTGAACGCCTCCAGGGCCGCGGTGGTTACCGCGTCGGCGGCGTCAAAGAGATCAAAGATGCTGGCCACCGACTCGCTGCGTTCCAGCGTCACCGCGTTTTCCGCCCGGTCGTACACGCTGAGCCGGATCAGGATCTCCGCGCCCTCCGTCCGGGCTGTCCCGAACACGACGTAGTCCTGCTGTTCCGAATCCGCCGTGTCCGACGCCCACGCGATCTGGCCGGAGACGTCGTTCACCGGAATATCCGGGACGACCAGGCGCGTAACCTCGTAACCGCCGAGCAGCCGCAGGTTCAGTTCGACCGCGTCGGCAACGGTATCGGCCGCAACCGCCAGGCGGGGGTCTTCCTCACCGCCGAAGACGCGGCCCACCCCCACCCGGGGAGCTCTTACGCTCGACACTGTATCCTGAGCGTCCACAGCATTCGAGATCATAAGAAGAAGAACTGCAACCAGCACAGATGGAACGATATGAGACTTCATTAACATAGGTTACAATAATACTAATCATTGGCAGAATGCACAATTATTTTATTTCGCATATCCGGGGATCACCGGTTGCCGCCCACGAGTAATGGGTGTAGATTACACGAATTACTCAGTAAGTGTGTAATAGGAGAAGCAAAATGTCGGAAACAACAAGGGAGCGCATCCTGTACGGCGCCCTGGAACTGATCAGTACCAACCCGTCCCGGGAGCTGGATATGCAGCAGCTGGCCGACTGGGTCGGGGTCAGCCGGAAAACGATCTACAACCACTTTCCCGGAAAAACGGAGCTGATTTCTCAGGCGGTGGCTATGGGGATGGATCGTATCGTCCGCTCCCTTCAGGAGATCGCCGACGATCCGGATCTGACGTTCGTGGAACGACTGGATCGGATCATTGAAGAGGGATTCCGTGAGTCCAGTCGTCTGCTGAGTCCCGGCGGCACGCCCGGAGTCGGTGTGGCGCCTCCCGGTATCGTCGGCGGGGCGGTACGCGAGCTCAACCTGCATATCCGTGATCTCGTACGCCGTATAGCGACGGAAGCGGACGGACAGGGACTGCTGGACCGGTCGATCGATCCGGAAACGTTTACCCACGTGGTCCTCTCCCTGGTAGGCGGGGCCCTCTCTCTGAATGATACCGACGCGTTGCCGTGTATGCCGTTGCAATTGCTCCGGGAGTCGTTCCGGATCCTCCTCACGGGGGCTCTCAGCGACGATGGCGCGGAGGCGCTCAAAGGGATCGGCATCCTCGCCGGCCGGGAGGCTGCGCGGTGAGACGCCGGATCGGTACGCGGATCCTCCAGGTTGTTTTGGTTTCAACAATTCTGGCAGCAG
>SLRR01000048.1 GCA_007130865.1 Spirochaeta sp.
CGAACTCGAATCCTGCGAACCAACTACCGCAATACCCGGGAGATCTGTACGCTGACCGAGGCGTATCGAACGCTGCGTGACGAGGGGAGCGAGAGACCGCCGGACGGGGGCGGCGAGGCCCAAGTTGAGGCCCACGCCGACGCCCACGCCGACGCCCACGCCGACGCCCACGCCGACGCCGACGCGTTCCGCGTCGGTCCCGCACCGGAGCACTTCCGGTGCGAGTCGGAGCAAGCGATGCACCGGATTCTGGCGGAGCGAATCCGGTTCTTCCTGGATACGCTCGGGTACGAGCCGGAGAACCTGGCGGTACTGGCATCGAGAAGCGCGATCCTCGCGGAAGTCTCCCGGCTGCTGGAGCAGCAGGAGATCGGAACCGTGGACGTGCGGTCCGACGAGTTCGACTTCGCAACGAGTTCCGGCGTCCGACTCTCCACGCTGCACTCCGCAAAGGGGCTGGAGTTTTCCGTGGTCTTTCTCGTCCTGCCGCGGCTGCGCAAAAAAGCGGAAATGGACCCGGCGGAGGCACTCGCGCAATCGCGCAACCTGGTATACGTGTCCCTCACCCGCGCGATGGACAACCTGCAGGTCTTTACTCTCAACGAGCCGGAGGAGGAGGCGCTGCAGGACCTGGTGACGGCGTTTGAGTCCATTTCCGGACCCTGAGAAAACGTACAGCCCACGGTCAGTACCTGCACAGTGCACTCTTCTCTTGACGACACGAGATCGTTAAAGTACACTTACCATGCACTTGGAGGCGCTATGGCGGTAAAAACGATAACGATCGATATGGAAGCCTACGAACTCCTGGCGGCGGCTCGCCGGTCCAATGAGTCCTTCAGCACGGTTATCAAGAACGTGCTCGTGCCGGCCTCGCATACAGCGTCCTCGTTGCTGCACTATCTGGACACAACGGAAGCAAGTTCCGACTACCTGGACGCGATGGAGCAGGTCATCGCCACACGAGAGGATGACATGATCGCCGCGGAAACGACCGTACCATACAGCGGACCCGAGCATGATTCTTGATACCACCGTATGCGTGGACCTTCTGCGCGAACGCGCACGGGGGAAACGGGGGCCGGCGTATGAGGCGGTACACGCGCTCGGCGATGCCCGGCTGTACCTGAGCGTGTATTCCGTGTGTGAACTGAACACCGGAGCGCTCCTGTCATCAGACAAACCCGCAGAGCAACGACGGGTTGCGGATTTCGTCCAGCACCTGACGATCCTGTACCCGGATGTCGCCTTCCCGACGGTGTACGCTGAAGCGGCGGCGGAACTCCTTACGGCGGGAACGCCCATACCGGTAATGGATCTGCTCATCGGAATCACCGCCAAAACAAACGGGTTACCCCTGCTTACCCGGGACAGAAAGCACTTCCATCGTATTCCGGGACTTGCCGTGGAGTGGTACGGAACAGAGAGTCCGTGATAGATCCCGCACGGGTCTTTAACTCAAGCAGGATCCACCGCTTTTTCCCGACGCCTCGCAAATCTGCAGAAGATAATCACGACCGACGTCGCGGGGCAGCATGGTCCTCCCGGATTGACTGCCCGCTTTTTATGGTTCACTATATAGTCATGTTATTGGTCAATATTCACGAGGCAAAAGCGCACCTCTCGGAGTACCTGTCCCGGCTCGACGTTGAGCAGGAGATCGTGCTCTGCAAGCGAAATGTACCGGTTGCGGTGATTCGGCCCGTCCCCGTTCCCGCGACGCAACGAGCGATCGGTCTTGAGAAGGGGCGGCTCCACGTGCCGGATTCGTTCAACGATCCACTCCCGGCGGAGCTTGAGGCTCTCTACAACGGAGAGCACGGGTGAAGTTACTGCTCGACACCTGCACGTTTCTCTGGATCGCCTCGGACGACAGCGCGCTTTCCGCTACCGCCCGGCATTTGTTCCTGATTGCGCAGGAGGTATGGTTGAGTGCCGCCTCCTGCCAGGAGATCGTGGTAAAACACCGGATCGGGAAGCTCCCACTTCCGGAACTGCCGGCGCGCTACATCCCCCGCGTGCGTGAAGCGCATGGAATCGGCACGATGCCGATAGAAGAGACCGACGCGTTGCACCTTTCTGCCTTGCCACCGATTCACAAGGATCCCTTCGACCGGCTGCTGGTGAGTCAGGCGATCTGTCGCGGCCTCACCATTCTCACTCCTGATCCGTTGATTCATGCTTACCCGGCACGCTGGGACTGGTGAGGGTCACGAGGGGGCGCGCTCCGGATACAACGAAACACTGCCGGGCGCCTGCATCGGCAACGCTCCGGCGATGCCGGCCCACTGGTTCTGCGACACCGGTGAACTGGAGCGGAACTCCCGCGCCGCGTCCGCCGCAAACCCGGTGTTGACTTCACCGGCAAATCGTGGCCTATTGCGTACCGGAGTAACACTATCAACATCTATACAAATGAGAATATCCGGAACGTGGCGATAATCGCCCACGTTGATCACGGCAAGACAACCCTGGTGGACGCGATGTTCCGTCGCAGCGGAATCTTCCGGGAAGGGCAGGCGGTAGAAGACCGCATCATGGACCGCATGGACCTGGAACGGGAACGGGGTATCACGATCGCCGCCAAGAACTGCGCGGTCCGGCGGGGCGGGGTGAAGATCAACATAATCGATACCCCGGGGCACGCCGACTTCGGCGGTGAAGTGGAGCGGGCTCTCAGCATGGCCGACGGGGCGCTGCTCCTGGTCGACGCCGCGGAGGGACCGTTGCCGCAGACGCGGTTCGTCCTGAACAAGACGCTCGAGGCGGGCCTCAAGGTGATCGTGGTAATCAACAAGATCGACCGGAAAGACGC